>NZ_JBDOQQ010000007.1:0-255815 GCF_039839775.1 Roseomonas sp. CAU 1739 | reverse complement strand
CTCCAAGCTCAAGCAGTTCCGCCGCGTCGCCACACGCTACGAAAAGACCGCCCGCAACTTCCTCGCCGTCGTCACCATCGCCGCCACCATCCTTTGGCTCAGGTAACTGTCCACGGAACCTAGCGTATCGATGTCGTCGGGCGTGACTTCGTTGCGCGGCGCGGCGGCGAGCCAAGCCATGACCTTGGCGCGACCATCCTCGACCAGCCTGCGCGGCTGCGGCGCGCCGGGCAGTAGCGGGGGCGCGCGCATCGGCCCGCGGCCGGACCAGGTGAGAGTCGTGCCCCATTCCGCGCGGCTGCGCGCTGGACCGCTCGGGCGCGGCGGGCAATTCTCTCCTTGCCGGCGCCAGAAGTGATCCAGCCGCAACCCGCTGCCATCCGCGAGCGGCGTCGCGCTGATCGACAGCCAGGTGCCGCCCTCGCAGGGGCCGGTCAGGCGGTGGTGCAGCGTCTCCAGCGCCAGGATGCGCATGACGCCGTCATCGTCCTGGCCGATCGCGGCCTGGAGTTCCTGGTAGGTGCCGGTGCCGGTATTGCCCTCGAAGGTGACGAAGACGATGTCGCGGTCGCGCATCTGCCGCACCGCGAAGACCCGCCCATAGCCGTACCAGGAGGAGAAGCGGAATTCCGTGGCCGGCGCGGCGTCGCCGGTGAAGCAGACCAGCAGCGGCGGGCTCGGTCCGTCGACGATGCCGGCGTGCAGCGTAACGGGCGCGGCGCCGGGGCGCAGTTGCACGGATCGCGGTGTCGGCAGGCGCGGCGGCTGACGGGCCGGTTCTGCTTCATCCTCCGCATGTATCGTCGAAGCCAAGAAGACCAGCGGTATCGTGAAAAGCGTGCGCCGAAGGATCATGCCTGCTGCGTCATGCGGGCGTGACCGTACGCGCGCCGGGTCGACCATGTCGCCGCTCATCGGAGCGCTGTGATCCAGTACCTGCCGGAAGAATAGATCGGTCCATTCGGGTGTGGTCGGGCGACGTAGGGTGGTTTGGGTGGTGAAAGATGAGACTTCAGCCTCTCGCTCGACGCGAGACGCATGAACCCGTTGCGACGAAGTGCCGCCTCCGCTTCCGATTGCGAGCCCATGGACAGGGCATCGAAGACACCGCCGGTATCGCCGATGAAGTGGATGACGGCCGCACCCTGGTCGCCCGTCTCGACCAGTGCCCAGTTCTGCTGAAGCATGTCGATGATCTTGACCCAGAAATCGTCGCTCGCGATCGGGATGACGCAATCCGCATCCTCGTCGGAATCGAAGTCAGCCATCGAACTCTCCCACGGCGTGGCGGTGCGGCGCCTATGCCATCAGCCGCGACGGCACCTGCGCGATCACGCCTTCCTCCGCATTCGCGAAGGCGAGGCGCAGATGCCGCTCCTGCCCCGGTCCGAAGAACGGCCCCGGCAGGCCGAGCAGGCCGCGTTCCACCGCCAGCGTCTCGGCCATCGCCACCGCATCCGGGGCGTCCTCCGGCAGGCGCAGATAGGCGAAATACGCCCCCAGCGCATCGAGCCGCCAGCCCGGCAATTGGGAGGCCGCGCGACGGAACGCCTCGGCCCGGCCGGCCATGAGGTCGCGGTTCGCCAAGCGCCAGTCGCGCAGCGCCTCCACCCCCCAGGCCAGCGCCGTCTGCGCCGCCCGCGGGGCGCAGATCTGCATGGTGTCGAGCGCCTTCATCAGCGCGCCCCGGAACCCCGCGCCGGACGCGATCGCAGCGACACGGTGCCCCGGCACGCAATACGCCTTCGAGAAGGAATAGAGATGGATGAAGCCGTCCCGCCAATCCGGGTCGGCGAACAGCGCATGCGGCGGCGATTGCGACGGTGCCAGGAAGTCGCGATAGGTCTCGTCCAGCACCAGCCAGGCATCGTGTCGCCGCGCCAGTTCCGCAAAGCGCGCGATGACGTCCGGCGGATAGACCGCACCGGTCGGGTTATTCGGCGTGACCAGCACGATGGCCCGCACGCCCGCCATCAGCGCCTCGGCCCGGTCGGGGTCGGGGATGAAGCCGTCCTCGGCGCGGCATTCCAGCGGCACGCAGGGAATGCTGAGCGCGGTCAGCGCCATGCGATGGTTGAAATACCAGGGGGAGGGCAGCATCACCGCCTCGCCGGTCCCGGCCAACACCGTCATCGCCATGGTGAAGGCGAGGTTGCCGCCGGAGGTGATGGCGATATCCTCAGTCGCGATCGCCGCGCCGTAGAACCGCGCCATGTCCGCGGCCAGCGCCGAGCGCAGCGCCGGTTCGCCGTCGATTGGCCCGTAGCTCGCCGTCGCCCGGCTGCCGGCAGCCTCCGCCAACTTCGCCAGCAGGTCCGGATGCGGCGGATACCCCGGTACCGCCTGCGTCAGGTCCAGCACCGGCCCCGCGCCGCCGCCATACCGCGCCGCCCAGGCGCGGACGGACGGGATGGGCGGTTCCTGGGTCGCGCGGATGCGCGGGGAGAGCGGGAGCGTTGCCATGCGGGGCCGAACCTTCCAGGCCGGCGGCGCTAAGTCCAGGGGGGCAGGGTCGAGGGGCGCCGCCCCTCGAGCACCCCGGCAGGAAACTCAGTTTCCTGCACCTTCGGGCGATTTCTGCGAAATCGATGGGGCCGACAGGCCACGATACGCCAGGTAGTCATGCGCCACCGTGCCGAGGCCGAGCGTCAGGTCAGCGACCAGATGCGTCGCCGACACGATCTCCAGTACCGGCAGTTCCGCGACCGGGGCCAGCGCATGCGGCATCAGCGACAACGCCGCCGGGCCGGTCCAGGCGCCCTTCAGCGTCACATCCTGCAGGTAGTATTCGACCAGCTCGCAGATGCGCGCCGTGCCATCCACATGCGGGATGATCTTCAGCAGCCAGTTTGGCGCAGCGAGCGAGGCCAGCACAGCCGCCTCATCCGCCTTTCGGTGCTTGTAGCCCATGGTCGCGGTGGCGACGCGCACCGGGCCGTAGTCCAGCGTGCCGACCAGCGTGTCGATCTCCGCCTTCAGCGTCGGGCTGGCGAGCTTCTTAGGGAAGCCCCACAGTTCCCGCCCGCCGGCGATCGGCGGGTGGTCGTCGAGGAACATGCAATGGGTGTAGCCACCCTTCTTCCCCTTGTAGGTCACCGGGATGACCTGGCCGGTCTCGGTATAGTCGCCGAAGCCGGTCGAATCGGGCATGCGGATGAATTCGTACTTCACCAGCGGTTCCGTCACCTCGAGCGGCGCGGGCACGACCTTGCGCAGCTTCTCCATGTCGGTGCGGTAGGTGATGATCATGAACTCGCGGTTCACGAACCGGTACGGCCCGACCGGATAGGCCGGGCTGGTGAAAGGCATGGCGAAGGCGTCGCGGCGGATCTCGTCTTCGGTCATCGCGTCCTCATGGTGTGGGCGTGAACGTCAGCGGGCGTCGCTGCGGGCAAGGTCGTAGGTGGCCACGCAGATATCGGGCGGCGGGCGCTTCAGCGCGTCGGGGTCACGCAGTGTTCGCACGGCATCCAGGTGACCTGCCTCCCAATGCTCGCGCATCGACCTGCGGGAGAACTCATAGTCCTTGGAGTCACTCTCGAACTGGCGGGACCGGTAGATCAGGTGGACGACCTGGAACACCGTGGTCGCGGCGGCGGTGGTCAGCAGCTTCGCTTCCTCGGTCTCCAGGAGTTCCGGCCGCACCTTCTCCAACAGGGTGCGCAGCGCGACGCGCAGGCGCTGCAGCTTCATGAACTGGTCGGTGTTCTGACGCGTGCGGCTGGAGAACTGGATCTCCTTCATGCGCATGGCGACCTCCGTCAGGTCGCGCGGCAATTGCCCCTGCGCGCTCCAGAGATCGACCTGGAAGGCGATGGTGTCGCGCATCGGCCGGTCCTGAACCACCCATTGCAGCGGCGTGTTGGAGACGAGGCCGCCATCCCAGTACAGTTCGCCGTCGATCTCGACAGCCGGGAAGCCTGGCGGCAAAGCGCCGGACGCCATCACATGCTCAGGCCTGATGATATCGGTGCGGTTGTCGAAATAGACGAAGTTGCCGCTGCGGATGTTCACCGCGCCCAGGCTGATGCGCGTCTCGCCATGGTTGATGCGGTCGAAATCGACGTATTGCTGCAGCGTCTTGCGCAGCGCCGACGTATCGTAGTGGCTGGTCGCTTCGTTGCTGCCGGCCGGGTGCAGGTAGGGTGGCGGCATGCGCGGGGCGAAGAAGCCGGGCGCGCCCTGGAACAGGGCGGCAGCCGCGTGCGCGTCATTGACCAGGCGCCGCATGTTGGCGCCATGGGACGGCGCGTCCATCGCGTCCCAGGCGCCGCCGATCAGCCCGCCCATCGGTGCGGTGATGCCTTCCCAGAAGCCGCGTAGCGCCGCCACGCGGTCGCCGGGCGCATTGCCGGCGATGATCGCGGCGTTGATCGCGCCGATCGAGATGCCGGCGACCCAGTTCGGTTCGATCTCGGCTTCGCATAGCGCCTGGAAGACCCCGCCCTGATAGGCGCCCAGCGCCCCGCCCCCCTGCAATACGAGGGCGATGTTGTCATAGGGCGGGCGGCCGATGCCGCGATGGGTGCGTCGGAGCATGATGCGCAGCAGCATAGCGCAGCATTCTTTCTGCGACATGACGAGTTGTTGCGTTTCTCAATCGGGCGGGCGGCGGCCATCCGGCCGCAATGCCTTCGCGCCATGCGCCGGTGCGCCCGGGGCGGCGGATGACCCGGGCGCGGTCCTGCTTTGCCCTCGCGGATCGGGGCGCCCCGCGATCCGCGGATGGGGTCAGCCGGATTCGCCCGCCGGGCGGCCGGTCGCATGGCGCCAGTGGTGCCACAGCAGCCGCGCCGCCAGCGACCGCCAGGGTGACCAGGCCTGCGCCATCGCCACCAGCGCCTTCTGCGACGGCCGTTCCGGCAGCGCCTTCAGATGTGCCAGCCCGGCGGCGAGCGCCACGTCGCCGATCGGGAACACATCCGGGCGTTCGAATCCGAACAGCAGGTGCACCCGCGCGGTCCAGGGGCCGATGCCGGGAACGGCCGAGATGGCGGCGACCGCCTCCTCATCCGGCGCGCCGCGCAGTGCGACGAGGTCGAGGCGGCCCTCGGCGATCGCCGAGGCCAGGGCGCGCACATGCGCGACCTTGGGCCGCGACAGTCCCGCGCCGCGCAGCGTCGCCTCGTCGATCGCCAGCAGGCCGACGGGATCGAGCGCGCCGGGCAGCGCCGACACCCGCCCCCAGATGGCCGCGGCCGCCTGGTTGCTGATCATTTGGCCGCAGATGGTGCGCAGCAGGCCGGGGAAGCCAGGGTGGCGGCTGCGCCAGGGCATCGGACCGGCGGCCGCCTCTATGCCTGCGAAATCGGGGTCGAGCCCCGCCAATTCGGCAATCCCCGCCCGCGCCCAGTCGGGCAGCGGGGGGGAGGCGGCGGGGGCCGTAGTAAGTCGGGGGATCACCCCCGCCGCCCCGGAGGCGCGCCCCGGGGGAAGGCTGGGTGCGCTGCTCCTGACAGGATGAGATGGGTCGGTCATGGCCGGCACGAAGCCCGCAAAGCGTCCCGATTGCAACGCAGGGCAACGGAAGGCCTGCCCGTTACGCATCGAAACGCGATGACCCCATGAAGACGGCCGGGGAAGCGCTATTGTAACAGGCCATGGAACCTGTCCCGCACATCCTCGTGGTCGATGACGACCGCGAGATCCGAGAGCTTCTCTCCCGCTTCCTCGAGAAGCAGGGCATGCGGGTGACCGCCGCGCGGGATGCGCGGGACGCGCGGCGCGTATGGCCGCTCGGCCGCTACCACCTGGTGGTGCTCGACCTGATGATGCCGGGCGAACCGGGTCTCGACTTCGCCCGCTGGCTGCGCAGCCAATCCGATGTCCCGGTGGTGATCCTGACCGCGATGGGGGAGGAGACGGACCGCATCGTCGGCCTCGAACTCGGCGCCGACGACTATGTGGCCAAGCCGTTCAATCCCCGCGAACTGCTGGCCCGCATCCGCGCCGTGCTGCGCCGTTCCAGCGCGGATGGCCCGGCCAAGGAACCGCCCGCCAAGGTCATCCGCTTCGCCGGCTGGACGCTGGAACCGGGACGGCGGCGCCTGCTCAACCCCGATGGCGCCGAGGTCTCCCTGACCGGGGGCGAATACGAATTGCTGCTGGTGCTCGTCGAACGGGCCAACCGCGTGCTAACGCGCGACATGCTGATGGACCTGCTGCGCGGCCGCCAGGCCGGGCCCTTCGACCGGGCGATCGACGTCGCCGTGTCCCGCCTGCGCCGCAAGCTCGAGGATGACGGACGCAACCCCAACCTGATCAAGACGGTGCGCGGCGGCGGCTATGTGCTCGCGGCGACAGTCGAACGTGGCTGACCTGGCCCCACCTGGCACCGGCACCCGGCCAGAATCGCCCCCTGCACCTGCCGCGGCTGAACACCGGCGGCGGTTCCGCCTGCCGGCGACGCTGGGCGGGCGCACGGCCTTCTGGCTGATCCTTGCGCTGGTGCTGGTGCAGGCGGCCGGGCTGACCATCCATGCGCTGGACCGCGTGGACCTGCAGCGCTTCGTCCATGCGCGGGAAATCGCCGGGCGCGCCTTCGGCGCCTGGCGCACAGCCATCCTCGCCCCGGCTGACCGGCGGGAACAGATGCTGGCCGATCTCGACCTGCCGGAGGGCCTGAGCGTCGACCTCGACGCCCAGCCGCTGGTGCGCCCCGGCGCGCCACCGCCCCCGCCGGACATGGTGCGGCTGTTCCGCCTCGACCTGCTGAGTTCCGGCCCGCCGCGGCTGCGCCCGCGGGAGGTGCGGATCGGCCCTGGCCGGCCTGGCGGCTTCTCGGCCTCGCTGCGCCTGCCCGATGGCGAATGGCTCAACATCCGGGTGCAGATGCCGCCGCCGCAGCCCTGGCATTCGCCGACCTTCCTGATTGCCTTCGTGCTGATGACGGTGGCGGCGGTGCTGCTGATCCTGGCCGCCGTCGCCCGGTTGATGCGCCCGGTGCGGCTGCTGGCGGCCGCGGCCGACCGGCTGGGCCGCGACGTCAACGCCCCGCCGCTTGAGGAGAAGGGGCCGTCCGAGGTCGCCACCGCGGCCCGTGCCTTCAACCAGATGGCCGAGCGCATCCGCCGTTTCGTTGCCGACCGCACCCAGATGCTGGCCGCGATCGGCCACGACCTGCGCACGCCGATCACCCGCCTGCGGCTGCGGGCCGAGTTCATGGATGATGATGAACAGCGGCGGAAGATGCTCTCCGATCTCGATGAGATGGAGCAGATGATCGCCGCGACCCTCGCCTTCGCGCGCGACGACGCGGCGGCCGAGCCCGCGTCGCCGCTCGACCTTGCCGCGCTGTGCCGCACGGTGGCCGATGAGGCGACCGATGCGCGGCCCGAATTGTGCGACGAGATTACCTATGACGGGCCCGAGCGCCTGACCGTAAGGGCCCGGCCGGTCGCGATGAAGCGTGCGGTGGCGAACCTTGTCAGCAACGCGCTGGCCTATGGCGGGGCGGCGCATATCCGGCTTTCCCGTGCCGAGAGCGGCATGGTGCGCCTGGCGGTGGAGGATGAAGGGCCCGGCATCGCCGTGGCGGACCTCGAGACCGTCTTCGCGCCCTTCCGGCGCCTGGAGACGAGCCGCAACCGGGAGACCGGCGGCACCGGCCTGGGGCTGACCATCGCGCGCAATATCCTGCGTGCCCATGGCGGGGACGTGGTGTTGCAGAATCGCCCGGAAGGTGGGCTGAGCGCGGTGGCGAGCCTGCCGGGGTAGGGGGTGTCCGGGGGGCGACGCCCCCCCCTCGGTTCCGCAGCCCCCGCCGTGCCATCACCCTTCCGGCTGCACCCCTGATACCCGCACCAACTCCCGCCAGGTATCGCGCTGGCCGCGCATCAGCGTCTCGAACTCCTGCGGGGAGGAGGGGAAGGGGATCGTGCCATTCGCTTCCAGCCGCCGCACCATCGCCGGGTCGCGCAGGCCGGTGTTGATCGCCTCGTTCATGCGGCGGACGACAGGATCGGGAATGCCCTTCGGCCCCATCACCGCGGAGAAGGATGGCAGGTCGTATTCCGGAACGCCCTGTTCCTGCACCGTCGGCATTTCGGGATATAGCGGCCAGCGCGTCGCGCTGGTGATGCCGAGAGCGCGCACCTGGCCCGCCCGCACGGATCCGATGATGCCGGCGAAGCTGTCGAACACCACCTGGATATTGCCGGCGATCAGGTCTGCCAGCGCCGGCGCCGCGCCGCGATAGGGCACATGCGTCAGCTCCGTGCCCGTGCGATGCATGAACAGCACGCCGAGCATATGGTTCGACCCGCCGGCCCCGGCCGAGCCGTAGTTCAGCTTGCCGGGATTGGCCTTCGCATAGGCGACCAGTTCCTGGATGTTGCGCGCGGGAACGCCGGGATGGACGCAGACGAGCGAGGTGCCGGTCGAGAAGGTCGCGATGCAGCTGAAGTCGTCCACGCCGTCATACCCGGCATTGCGGAACAGCAGTGGCGCGCCGAGGTGCGAGGACGGGCTCGCCATCATCACGGTGTAGCCGTCAGGGGCCGATTGGGCGACGTGCAGCGTGCCGACCGTGCCACCCGCGCCGGAGCGATTGTCCACCACCACCGGGACGCCAAGGGCGGCTTGCAGCGCCTCCGCCTGCAGCCGCCCCGAAATGTCGGAGGCGCCACCGGGCGGGTAGGGGACCACCATCCGGATATTCCGCGCCGGCCACGTGCCCTGCGACAGGGCGGGGCGCGCCAGGGTGGCGCTGCCCAGTGCCGCGGCAATGGCGGGCAGGTGACGACGAAGCATCATGCAGATCTCCACGGCGATATTCTGTTCCGACGCCCGCAGGATGACGCCGGTGCCAGGAAGAGCAAGTTCCATACCGCGGGGTGCCGGCATGCTTTGGCCGGATGCGCGGCTGCACCCCATCCGGCGGGCTGTCGTCGCCGAACAGGCTGTGCCTGCCGGCGTCGGGTAGGACGTGGCGATGGGCGATCGGGCAGCAAGGTTGCGGCGATCTGCGCAGGCGCAGTCCGATGCGAACGGATGTAGCCTGCGCGACCCGGAGCGGAGGTTGATGATGAAGCAACCAAATCCCTTGGCGGCGGCGTCCGTCCTGGCCCTGTTGGTCGCGACGGCCGGCCCTGGCTTCGCGCAGGGCGGCGCGGGCAAGCCGCCCACCAACCCGGGCAACAATGCCCAGGCGGTGGGGGCGGAGGCATTGGCGCTGTTCGAGCGCGTGTGCATCGCCGCCCTGGCCCGGCGCCAGCCGGCCGAGTCTGTGGCGAATGCCGAACTTGGCGGATCGCCGCGGGTGCCGGCGGAACGGCTGCGGGTGAACGGGCCGGTGCGGGAGACCGCGGGCTGGCGGGTGCAGGGCCAGCGCGGCCGCCATACCGTGATGATGTTGGAACCGGGCGAGCAATGCGCCGTCTATACCGAAGGCGTGGACCCGGATGCCTTCCTCGACGGCGCCCAGGCGCTGATGCAGCGGGCGGATGCCCTTCCGGGCTGGATGCGGCAGGGCCAGCCGTCGCGGTCCGCCTCGCCGCGGCCCTTCGGGATGCTGACCTATGTGCGGGCGCGCTACACCAGCGTCCTGCCGCCGGTGGGCAAGCCGCCGCCATCGGGGCCGGTGCCGCTGCCGGTGGCGAACCTTATCGCCTCGGCCGCCAACCGCACCGATGGGCGGCCGAACACGGCGGTCATCACCACCGATATCGAGGTGACGCCGCGTTAGAGCCGGATCCGTTCGCGTTCGCTCGCGCCTCCTGCTCCATGCCTGTGTTCGATCGTGTGATTCACGCCTCCGATGATTTCACCTGCGGCGATCACGCTCTGAAGCAGATCCCGATCAGGTGATACCAACGGCACGAGTCATTGATTCGTGCCGAGGCCGCGAATGCGGCCCGCCGGTAGTCCGGCGAAAGCCAAGCAAACCGGAGATTTGCGCCCGGCGTCTGAGGGCAGCCGCAAGCCGATACCAACGGTCGAAGAATTCGGCCGTTGGTATGGGATCATCGGATCGGGTGACGATGCTTGTCCAGGCGACGGATTGGGGCGGATTGCGTGAACCTCGGCCGGCGCAATCCGCTCCCACACGGTGGATCAGGCGTAGACGATGTCGGCCGCCGTCAGCGTGGGCGCACCAAGCAGCGTGGCCAGCAGCACCGGCGCAATGCCGCCCGTGCCATCGGCATCATAGCGCAGCGCGCCGGTCGTGGTGTCGTACAGGAACGCGACTTCCGCCGAGGGCGCCACCGGGTTGGCCATGGCGATGAAGTTCACGCCCGGCGTCAGACCTGCATCCGCTCCATGGCGGAAGGCGTTGGTCCCGACGGAGATGACATCCCCGAGTGCCCGGTTGAAGTCGCGGATGACGTCGCCGCCCTCGGCCGGGATCACGAAGCGGAAGATATCCGCGCCCGGCCCGCCATGCAGCGTGTCCGCGCCCCCCTGGCCGATCAGCGTGTCGTTGCCGGCCCCGCCGAACAGGCTGTCGCCACCTGTGCCGCCGAGCACGGAATCATCGCCGGCATCGCCATACAGCGCATCGTTGCCGTCCAGGCCGAACAGGGTGTCGGCGCCATCGCCGCCGAGTGCGGTGTCGTTGCCGGCGTCGCCCTGCAGCCGGTCGTCATCGCCCTGGCCCCACAGCCGGTCGTCGCCAGCCCCGCCGAACAGCGAATCCCGCCCGGTATCGCCGATCAGCGTGTCCCGCCCGCCGCTGCCAAGAATGCGGTCCGCATCGGCGAGGCCATACAGCGCGTCATCGCCTTCGCCGCCATTGATCGTATCGGCGAAGGCGGTACCGATCACCGTGTTGGCGAGCGCGTTGCCCAGCAGCGAGACTGGCGCGGCGGCGGCGGCGCGCAGCACCTCGACCTCGGCCTCCAGCACATGGATGCGCTTCCAGGTCACCAGGGTATCGGTGCCGCCATCGGCGACTTCCAGCACGATGTCGGCGGTGCCATAGACGACATAGCGGTCGTTGCCGGCCCCGCCGATCATCAAGTCGTTGCCGGTCCCGCCATCAAGCGTGTCCGCCCCGCCACCGCCATCGAGCGTATCGTCGCCTGCACCGCCCAGAAGCATGTTGCCGGCATCGTTGCCGATAGCACTGTCGTTGCCGCGACCAAGCCGCGCATTCTCGATCACCGTGCCAAAGGCGATGCCGACATTGTCGTGCCAGGCATAGGTGCCCGGCGCATTGATCACCGAGGCGATGGTGTCGCGATAGGTCTCGCCGAAGCGCGCCACCTCGGCTTCGATGCGCGCGGCGGCATCGAAGATGTTGACGGAGGAGAAGGCGCCTTCCCGCAGGTCGATCTCCGAGCGCCTGGTCTGGTTGGCGAGGTCGAAGGTGTCGATGCCGCCGGCATCGTAGATGACCTGGATGGAGGCGTCGGCGGCATCGAAACGGTAGGTCGTCGCCCCGACGCGCGTGTCCGGGTCCGCTCCGTAGATCTGCTGGATGGCGAGGATGTCGAACAGGCCCGGCGTGGTCAGCACCGGGTATTTCAACGACCAGGACAGGCCGCCACCGCCGCTGGTGGAAAAAGCGACCACCAGCTCCTCCGGCGGTGTGTAGGACATGATCGAATAGCGGTAGTTGTCGAGCGCAGCGTCCAGGATCGGCGGATCCTCGAAGGGATGCTTGAGGCCGATGGCGTGGCCAATCTCATGTAGCAGGCCCTGCCAGTCATAGGTGCCGGGCGCGAAGCTGGTCGAATCGAGCACGTCGCGGGCGATCCAGATGTCGCCGTCCATGCCGTGGTCGCCGGGCAGGTAGGCGAAGCCCCAATCCGGCGTGCCGGTTGCGGCGATGCGGATCTGGCCGTTCCTGCTGCCGATGTCGCTGGTCTCGGTGAAGGTGATCGCCACCAGCGCGTCCCACACCGCCATGGCCTCGCGGAAGCGCGGCGCCTCGTTCGGCGCGAGGGTCCTGTAGTCCACCGAGTAGGGCTCGCCCGTCCCGCCATAGGCCGACCAGGTGCTGAAGGTGCTCGGGATGCTGTAGGTCACCGTCGTGCCGCTCCAGGCATAGCCGGAGATCAGCGTTGCGGCGGCGGCGCCGGTGGTGATGGCGGGTGGGGCGGTCATGGCGAGAAAGTCTGCGCCGGGCGGCCGGTGGGATTCAACCCGCGCCACGTCACGGCGCCGCAGTGGCATCACGTCGTGTGACGTGGATGCAGGCGGCGCGGGGCTGGTTCGACCCCGTGCGGTGGCGCGCATGACGCACGATTGCCGCGGCGGCCACCACACGCATAGGCTGCCCCATGCGGGTCACGGGTTGTGGTCAGGGCAGGAGGAAACGCATCAGAATGTCTCGTCGTCCAGTCGCGCTGGTCACCGGCGCACGTCGCGGCATGGGCCGCGCCATCAGTGTTCACCTCGCCCGCCGCGGTTACGACATCCTTTGCGCAGATCACAGCGAGGAAGGTGCCGAGGAGACTCAGCACCTGGTGGAACAGGAGGGCGGCCATTTCGCGCTGCGTGCCTGCGACCTGTCGGACGTCGATCAGATCGGCCCCATGGTGGATTGGGCCTGGCAGGCGGGCGGCGGGATCGAGGTGCTGGTGAACAACGCCGGCATCATGGCCTTCAACCGCGGCGATCCGCTCGATGTCACACCGGAATCATGGAACGCGGTGCTGGCGGTGAACAGTCGTGCACCGTTCTTCGTCAGCCAGGCAGTGCTGCGCCGCATGCTGGCGGAAGGCGCGCCGGGGCGTGGCAATCGCGCGTTGGTCTTTATCTCCTCGGTGAATGCCGAGATGGCGAGCCTCGGCCGCATCGAATACTGCGCGTCAAAGGCGGCGACGGCGATGCTGGCGAAGGTCTTCGCGCTGCGCCTCGCGGAGGCAGGAATTCCGGTCTTCGACATTCGCCCGGGCGTGATCCGCACGGACATCAATGCGTCGGTGCGGGATGCCTATACGCGGCAGATCGAATCCGGGGCGATCTCACCCATCCGCCGCTGGGGCGAGACGGAGGATGTCGGCAAGGCCGTGGCGGGGCTGGTGTCCGGCGACATCCCGTTCTCGACGGGTGGCGCGTTCTACGTGGATGGCGGGCTGCATATTCCGCGGTTCTGAGGGTGCCGGCGCGGCGGCGTCAGAACGTGATGCGTTCAACTTCGTTCACGCATCACGCTCTGACCTCGTGTTTGATCGCGTGATTCAGACCTTCGGTGCGTTCGCACCTTCGGCCATCATGCGCTAGCCCGCCGCCGCGTCCCGCGCCGCCGTCGCCAGCCGGTCCGCCCGTTCGTTCATCGGGTCCCCGGCATGGCCGCGCACCCATTTCCATTCGACCTCATGCGGCTTAGCCGCCGCCAGCAGCCGCTGCCACAGATCGAGGTTCTTCACCGGTTCCTTCGCCGCGTTGCGCCAGTTGCTGCGCACCCAGCCATGGATCCAGCGGCTGATGCCGTTCTTCACGTATTCGCTGTCGGTGTGTAGCGCGACGATGCAGGGCTTCTTCAGCGCCTCGAGCGACATGATCGCCGCGGTCAGTTCCATGCGGTTGTTGGTCGTCTCCGGCTCACAGCCCGACATTTCGCGTTCATGCCCGCCGAAGCGCAGGATGGCCGCCCAGCCGCCCGGCCCCGGGTTCGGCTTGCAGCCGCCATCGGTCCAGATCTCGACCGTCGGACGAGGATCGGCGCTCATGACAACACACCTTGCATCCGCCCCCCGGCCGGATGCGAGGCATCGGGCCGCGAGCGCACGGCGCGACCGCGCCCAGGCCGACCATTGCCCCCCGTGCGACAGCGCACGGCGCGCAAGCCAATCCGCCGGATGGCGGCGTCGGCGCCTGAGGCAGGACAACCAAGCCGGTGGACCATGAAATAGGCCAGCGGGCTCACAGCCCGAGCGCCGATGCGCTGCCGGCCTGCGCGAAGAAGCGCAGTTTCCGCAGGTATTCCAGCGGATCCTTGCGAGTGACCAGCGCGCCGGCCGGCGTATGCGTCCAGTCATACAGCCGCGTCAGCAGGAAGCGCAGCGCCGCCCCGCGCGCGAGCACAGGCAGGGCCGCGCGCTCCTCCATCGCGATCGGCCGCACCGCGTCATAGGCCGACAGCAGCGCACGGGCCTTGGTCACGTTGAAACTGTAGTCCGCCTCGAAGCACCAGGCATTCAGGCAGATCGCGATGTCATAGGCGTGCAGGTCCGTGCACGCGAAGTAGAAGTCGATCAGCCCGGAGACGCGCGGCTTGCCGTCCTCGCCCGGCAGGAAGAACACGTTGTCGGGGAACAGGTCGGCATGGATATGGCCGCGCGGCAGCGCGCCATCCGCCGGCCATGCCGAAAGGATGCCGGCCAGCGCCGCATCGAGTTCGGCGATCAGGCCCGGCTGCACCTCGTCGCCACGGGACCGGCAACGATCGAGCAGCGGCCGCCACCCGGACGGCCCCAGCGCATTGCGCCTCTGGATAGCGAAGCCTTCCCCCGCGGCGTGCATCTGCCCCAGCGCGCGGCCGAGCGGCGCGCAATGGTCCGGCCGCACCTTGCGAGGCCACACACCGGGCAGGAATGTCACGATCGCTGCCGGGCGTCCTGCCAGCATTCGCAATGCCTGGCCGTCCTTCGCATGAACCGGCGTCGGGCAGGCCAGGCCGCGCTGCGCCATGTGGTCCATGAGCCCGAGGAAATAGGGCAGTTCCGCCGGATCGACGCGCTTTTCATACAGGGTGAGGATGAAATCCCCCGCCTCGGTCTTCAGCGCGTAGTTGGAATTCTCCACCCCCTCGGCGATGCCGCGGAAGGCAAGCAACTCGCCGAGTGCGTAATCCGCGAGGAAGGTACGCAGCGCCTCGTCGGTCACTTCGGTATAGACGGCCATCAGGCGACCACGCGCATGGGCGGCAGGCGGAAGATCACATCCTCGATCGCCACGGTCACATCCTCGGTCGTCACGTCGAAGCGTTCGCGCAAGCGATCCACCACTTCCTGCACCAGCAATTCGGGGGCCGAGGCGCCGGCCGTGACGCCGATGGTCGCGCAGCCATCGGCCAGGGCCGGGTCGAGTTCGGCTCCGCGCTGGACCATCACCGCGCGCGGCGCGCCGGCACGTTCGGCCACTTCGCGCAGCCGCACCGAATTCGACGAGTTCGGCGCGCCGACCACCACCACCAGGTCGCTGCGCGCCGCCACTGCCTTCACCGCCGCCTGACGGTTGGTGGTGGCGTAGCAGATGCTCTCCTTCGCCGGCTCGGTGATGCCGGGGAAGCGTTCGCGCAGGATGGCGATGATCTCGGCGGTGTCGTCCACCGACAGCGTGGTCTGCGTCGTATAGGTCAGTTCCGCGCCCTCGGGGGGCGTCACGCGGCGCGCCGCCTCGGCGTCATGCACTAGCGTCATCGCACCGTCGGGCAACTGCCCCATCGTGCCGATCACCTCGGGGTGGCCCTCATGGCCGATCAGCAGCAGGTGGCGCCCGCGGGCATGCAGGCGCTCGGCCTCCCGATGTACCTTGCTGACCAGCGGGCAGGTGGCGTCGAGGAAATACATCTCCCGGTCGCGCGCCTCGGCCGGGACGGATTTCGGCACGCCATGGGCGGAAAACACCACCGGCTGCCCGTCATCGGGCACTTCCGCCAATTCATCGACGAAAATCGCTCCGAGGCGTTCCAACCCTTCGACGACGAAGCGGTTGTGCACGATCTCATGCCGGACGTAGACCGGGGCGCCGTGGCGCTTCAGCGCTTCCTCGACGATCCGGATCGCGCGGTCCACCCCGGCGCAGAACCCGCGCGGGCCGGCGAGCAGGACATGGAGGCGGGGCTTGGCGACGGTCATGGATTGGCGCGGCGGGTCCGAAAAAGGGGCAGGTTGCGGCCTGTCCGGGGCGGGCGGCACACTATAGATGGGGCGCCTGGGGTCAAAGGGGGCAGAAGGGGTGGGATTCATGCGGCGCGACGTGGCGATGGCTCTGGCGGCGGTGGCGCTGCTCGGCGGCTGTGGCGGCAATCGGAGTTTTTCGACCAGCCCGCCGGCGCCGTGCCCGCGCATCGCCATCCTGGCCGATGGCGCGGATCTGACCCGGTACCGGCCCGGCGCGGTGCAGGACCTGGCGGCCATGACCTCCGATGCGCGGCTGATCGGCTTCCAGGCGCGATGCGACTACGCCGATGGACGGCGGTCCGTGGCGGTGGCGGTCAGCGCCGTGTTCGATGTCGAACGCGGCCCGGCCGGTACCGGCCAGCGCAGCGTGCTGCTGCCCTGGTTCATCGCGGTGACCGATTCGGGTGATTCGCAGGTGATCGACCGCCAGGAATTCACCACCCCCATCGCCTTCGAGGGCAATGCCAATCGCGTCCGCGTGCAGAGCCGGCCGGTCGCGCTGAATTTCCCCGCCGATGAACGCCTGGTCGAGAACCATAATGTCCGCCTGTCCTTCGAACTGACGCCGCAACAGCTGGAGACCAACCGCCGCCGCGGCGCGCGGTGAGTTCGGCGGCCACCTTTGCTGGCCGCCTGGATTTTTTCGCCCTCAGACGGCGGGCGGCGGGCATCCGCCCGCCTTGCCTTCGCGCCATGGACTGGCGCGTTGGCGGCGGCGGGCGGTCTGAGCGCGGTCGCGCTGTGCGCTCCCGGTCCGATGCGGGACATCGGGCCGATACGGGATGATGGTTGGCATGAACGGGCAGGGCGTCTTCATTTCCCACCCCGAAGTGGTGATCGACCCCGCAGTGCCGGTGCCCCGCTGGCACCTGGCGCCGGAGGGAATCGCGCGCATGCGGCGCCTCGCCGGCGATCCGCGACTCGAAGGACTGTCGGCGGTCTGGGCCAGCGACGAGACGAAGGCGATCGAGGCGGCGGGCATCCTCGCCGCCCGCTTCGGCCTGCCGGTGCAGGTGCATCCGGGCCTCGCCGAAATGGATCGCTCCAGCACCGGCTACCGCCCGCGGGAGGATTTCGAGCGCTTGGCCGACGCCTTCTTCGCCCAGCCGGAGGCGAGCATCGAGGGCTGGGAGCGCGCGGTGGATGCCCAGGCCAGGGTGGTCGCGGCGGCACGGGAGATCCTCGCCGGGCATGAGGATGGCGGGCTCGCGTTGGTCGGTCATGGCGGCACGGGCACGCTGCTGATGTGCACGCTCGCCGGCCTGCCGATCGCGCGCATCCACGACCAGACCCAGGCGGGCTGCACCTGGCGCTTCACCCTGCGCCCGCCCGCGGTCACCCAGACGTGGCAGCCCTTCGGATAGCATTCCGCCCCTTGCGCCGGCGCCGCCCGGGATGGGGCGGGGAATCGCGCGGCGCTTCAGGCCCGCGAGCGCGAAGCGCGACCGCGCCCCGCCCGGCCGCCGTGCCCGGCAGGCCAGTGCAGGGTGCGAAGCCAAGCCGGTCGGATGGCCGGCGCCCGGCGTTTGAGGGCATGACAACGACACCCCGATCTGTCAGGAAGGCGCATCCCGTAGATCCCGCGCGGGAGAGAGAGGTGGCGACACCTCCGCCGAAGGCGCAACCGGCCCCCGGAAACGCTCAGGCACCAAGGGCCGCGCGGGGAAGGGGCCTCTGGAAAGCCCGCGGCACGCTCGCCGCGGCACCGACGGAGTAAGGCGAGGCCAACGCCCCCGCCGAATCTCTCAGGTCCATCAGACAGAGGGGGGCCACGGACTGAACCCCAGTCGCCGCGGAAGCGGCGGGAGGCACCGTGGTCGATTCGTCGCCCGAGACCCTGTTGGAAACGCCCCTGGCGTCGCTGCACCGCGAACTCGGCGGCCGCATGGTGCCCTTTGCCGGCTACATGATGCCCGTGCAGTACCCGGCCGGCATCATGGCCGAGCATCTGCACTGCCGCGCCGCCGCGTCGCTGTTCGACGTCTCCCATATGGGCCAGGCCGAACTGGTGGGGGAGGGTGCGGCCGCCGCTCTGGAACGCGTGACGCCGGCCGATGTGCAGATATTGAAGCCGGGCCGGCAGAAATACGGCCTGCTGACGACCGATGATGGCGGCATCCTCGACGACTTCATGGTCGCCAATCTCGGCGATCGGCTGTTCCTGGTGGTCAATGCCAGCCGCAAGCATGTCGACCTGCCGCGCATCGAATCGGCGCTGCCCGCCGGTGTGACGCTGAAGCCGCTGCCGGACCGCGCGCTGATCGCATTGCAGGGGCCGGGAGCGGTCGCGGCGATCGCGACGCTGGCCCCGGGCATCGCGGAATTGGGCTTCATGGGGGTCGGGTCCTTCAACATCGCTGGCGTCGCCGCGCTGGTCTCGCGCAGCGGCTATACCGGGGAGGACGGCGTTGAAGTCTCGGTCCCCGCCGAGCAGGCCGAGGCCTTCGCCCGCGCCGTCCTGGCCCTGCCGGGCGTGCAGCCCGCCGGCCTCGGCGCGCGCGATTCGCTGCGGCTGGAGGCCGGGCTCTGCCTCTACGGCAACGACATCGACGAGACGACGAGCGCCGTCGAGGCCGCGTTGACCTGGACCATCGGCAAGCGCCGGCGCACCGCATGGGACTTCCCCGGCGCCGAGCGCGTGCGCGACGAACTCGCCAATGGCGCGAAGCGCCTGCGCGTCGGAATCCGCCCTGAAGGCCGCCAGCCCGCGCGTGGCCACACGCCCATTCACGCACCGGGTGGTGCGGCGATCGGCGAGATCACCTCCGGCGGCTTCGGCCCGTCGCTGAACGGCCCGATGGCCATGGGCTATGTCGCGCGTGAATACGGCGCGGATGGCACCGCCCTTGAACTGATGGTGCGCGGCAAGGCCCTGCCGGCCGTCGTCGCACCGACCCCCTTCGTCCCACACCGCTACGCCCGCTGAGGAGCCGCCCGATGTCCGATCCGAAATTCACCAAGGACCATGAATGGGTGCGGCTGGAGGGTGGCATCGCCACCATCGGCATCACCGACCATGCGCAGAACGCCCTTGGCGACGTGGTGTTCGTGGACCTGCCGGAAGTCGGCCGCGAAGTCGCCGCCGGCGAATCCATCGCCGTGGTCGAAAGCGTGAAGGCCGCCTCCGACGTCTATGCGCCGATCGCGGGCAAGATAGTTGAGGTGAACAGCGCCCTGGGTGAGAACCCCGGCACGATCAACTCGGCGCCGACCACCGATGGCTGGTTCTTCAAGATCGAGGCCGCCGACGTCGCCGAGGTCGCCGCGCTGATGGATGAGGCCGCCTACGCGGCCTTCGTGGATACGCTCGCATGACCAGCGCGCTCGACACGCTGGCGGTGCTGGAGGCGGGCGACGCCTTCGCCCCGCGCCACATCGGGCCTTCCGAATCCGAGATCGCGGCGATGCTGCAGGTCGTCGGCGCGTCGAGCCTGGACGACCTCGCCGCGAAGACCGTGCCGGCGGCGATCCTCGGCATGGACATGGCCGGGTTGCCGGAACCGGCGACCGAGCTGGAGCTGCTCGCCGAGTTGCGCGCCATGGCGCTGCGCAACCGTGCAGACATCAAGTCGCTGATCGGCATAGGCTACCACGGCACCCACACGCCGTTGGTGATCCGCCGCAACGTGCTGGAGAATCCGGGCTGGTACACGGCCTACACGCCCTACCAGGCGGAGATCGCACAGGGGCGGCTGGAAGCCCTGGTGAACTTCCAGACGATGATCACCGATCTCACCGGCCTCGACGTGGCGAATGCCTCGCTGCTGGATGAGGCGACGGCAGTCGCCGAGGCGATGCACCTGGCCCACGCCGCCACGCGCGGCAAGTCGGACCTGCTGATTGCCGCCGACGACCTTCATCCGCAATCCAAGGCCGTGCTGCGTACGCGCGCCGCGCCGCTTGGCATCGAGGTGCGCTTTGTGCCGGTCGCGTCCGTGATCGCGGAGGTCACGGCGGCGAAGCCCTTCGCGCTGGTGCTGCAATACCCCGGCACGACCGGGCAGGTGCGCGACCTGACGGCCGAGATCGCGGCCGTCCATGCGGGCGGTGGCCTCGCGGTCGTCGCGGCCGATCCGCTGTCGCTGTGCCTGCTGAAGCCGCCGGGCGAGATGGGTGCGGACGTCGTCGTCGGTTCAGCCCAACGCTTCGGCGTGCCGATGGGCTATGGCGGGCCGCATGCCGGCTACATGGCGGTGAAGGATTCGCATAAGCGGCTGATGCCGGGACGGCTGGTGGGCGTGTCCGTCGATGCGGCCGGCGCACCGGCGATGCGCTTGGCGCTGCAAACGCGCGAACAGCACATCCGCCGCGAGAAGGCGACGTCCAACATCTGCACCGCACAGGTGCTGCTGGCCGTCATGGCCGGCTTCTACGCCGTGTGGCACGGTCCCGAAGGGCTGAAGCGCATCGCCCGCCGCGTGAACCTGCTGGCAACGCTGGTCGCGGGTGCTGCGCAGCAGGCCGGCTTCGCGCTGAAGTACGATGCCTTCTTCGACACCGTCTCGCTCGATGCCGGCGACAAGGCCGATGCGCTGATGGCGCATGCGGTGAAGCGCGGTTTCAACTTCGCCCGCATCGACGCCACCACGGTCGGCATCGCGTTGGACGAAACGGTGACGCGCGAGGATCTCGACGCGCTGATCGCCGTCATCACCGGCACCGCGGTGAAGCCTGCCACACCGGGCGCCACGGCGGGCGGCATCCCCGCCGCGCTGGATCGCACCTCCGCCTTCTGCACCGCCACCGTCTTCCACGCGCATCATTCGGAGCACGCGATGCTCCGCTACCTGAAGTCGCTGGAGGACAAGGACGTCGCCCTGAACCGCAGCATGATCCCGCTGGGGTCCTGCACGATGAAGCTGAACGCGACGGCCGAGATGGTGCCCGTCACGCTGCCTGGTTTCTCGGTGATCCATCCCTTCGCGCCGATCGACCAGGCGAAGGGCTATCGCGAATTGACCGATCGCCTGTCCGACTGGCTGTGCCGCATCACCGGCTTCGCGGCGGTATCCTTGCAGCCGAATGCCGGCAGCCAGGGCGAATATGCCGGGTTGCTCGCGATCCGCGGCTGGCATCTGTCGCGTGGCGATACGCATCGCGACATCTGCCTGATCCCGGCCTCCGCCCACGGCACCAACCCGGCATCCGCGGCGATGGCGGGGATGAAGGTCGTCGTCGTCGGCACGGATCGCGACGGCAGCGTCGACCTCGACGACCTCAAGGTGAAGGCCGAACAGCACGCGGCAAACCTTGCCGCGCTGATGATTACCTACCCGTCCACGCATGGCGTGTTCGAGGCGTCGATCCGCGAGATCTGCGCCCTGATCCACGCGAAGGGCGGCAAGGTCTATATGGATGGCGCGAACATGAACGCGCAGGTCGGGCTGACCAGCCCGGCGACCATCGGTGCCGATGTCTGCCACCTGAACCTGCACAAGACCTTCTGCATCCCGCATGGCGGCGGCGGGCCCGGTGTCGGGCCGATCGGCGTGACGGCCGAACTCGCGCCCTTCCTGCCGGGCCATCCGGTGGTGGATTGCGGCGGGTCGCAGGACATTGTGGTGTCCGCCGCGCCCTGGGGGTCGGCCTCGATCCTCACCATTTCCTACGCCTATATCCGCATGATGGGTGCGGCCGAGCTCAAGCGCGCGACGCAGGTGGCGATCCTTGCCGCCAACTACATGGCGAAGCGGCTGGAGGCGCATTTCCCCGTACTCTATCGCGGCATGAACGCGATGGTCGCGCATGAATGCATCCTCGACTGCCGCGGCTTCCAGCAGGGCGGCGGCGTGATGGTCGAGGACATCGCGAAGCGCCTGCAGGATTATGGCTTCCACGCGCCGACCATGTCGTGGCCGGTCGCTGGCACGTTGATGGTGGAACCCACCGAGAGCGAGCCCAAGGCCGAACTCGATCGCTTCATCGACGCGATGGTCGCGATTCGCGCCGAGATCCGCGCGGTCGAGCAGGGTCGCATGGACAAGGCCGACAACCCGCTGAAGAACGCGCCGCACACCGCGGCCGAGATCGCCGCGGATACCTGGTCGCATCCCTACAGCCGCGAGCAGGCCGCCTTCCCGCTGCCCTTCGTCAAGGCACGCAAGTACTGGCCGCCGGTGAAGCGCGTGGACAACGTCTATGGCGACCGCAACCTGGTCTGTTCCTGCGCGCCGCTCGAAGCCTATGCCCAGGCACAGCAGATCGCGGCGGAATGACCGGGCTGAAACACTGGCACGTGACGGCCAGCAAGGTGGTGCTCGCGGATCGCTGGATCCGCGTGCGCGCCGATAGCTGCATCGCCCCATCCGGCGATGTGGTCGATCCGTTCTACGTGCTGGAATATTCCGACTGGGTGCATGTCGTTGCACTCACCGACGATGACCGGCTCGTGATGAACCGGCAGTACCGCCATGCGGCCGGGGAGGTGCATCTGGAACTGCCTGGCGGCGTGATGGATACCGCCGATGGTGGTGATCCCATCGTCGCGGGCGCACGCGAATTCCGCGAGGAGACGGGCTATGGCGCGCGCGAATTCCGCCGCGTCGTCAGCCTGCGCCCTAACCCTGCGACGCATACCAACCGGGTGCACACGGTGCTCGCCCTGGGCGCGCGTCCCGAGGGCACGCAATCCTTCGACAACGGAGAGGAGATCGCCGTCGAACTCATCCCCGTCGCCGATGTGCTGCGGCTGATCCGCGAGGGTGAGGTGCAGCAATCGACGCATGTGGCGTCGCTGCTGCTGGCGCTGGCGGCGGCGGGGCGGGTGACGTTCTGAGGCGAAGAGGGCGCACCGGGTGAGGGAGAAGAACCGGAGTGGGCTTTGCCCCCTCCGGACCTCCCCCACCAAAGGCCAGTGGGCCTTTGGAAACCGTCACTTGGCGCCAGGCGGACAAGTTCGCCACAGAACAGGATGCCCGTTCTGGCGCGAGAATAAATCCGCTTGCCGCTGCTGCCACCAATGCCCTGTGCCAGGTATTGGTTTCCAAAGGCCCACTGGCCTTTGGCGGGGTGGCTTGGAGGGGCAGCGCCCCTCCAACCTTAAGCCCGACGCGGCGCTATCGAAGCACTACCTACACTGATCCGTCGCGCCCATCACCCTTGCCCGCCGGGCGCTCCCGCGCGCAGCATCCGCCCATGCCCCGCTTCGTCTTTCCCGCCGCCGAGGCTGCCGCTACGCCCAACGACCCCGGCCGCCTGTCTGCCCGCATCCTCACCCGCGGCACCTTCGAGGCTCGCTGGTACGCGCCCCGCGGCACCGACCCGCAGACGCCGCACACGCGCGACGAGGCCTATGTCGTCATCCGCGGCAGCGGCAGCTTCGTCTGCGACGGGCAGCGCGCCCCATTCGCGCCTGGCGACATGCTCTGGGTTCCCGCCGGCGCCGAGCACCGCTTCGAGGATTTCACCGATGACCTCGCCGTCTGGGTGATCTTCTACGGGCCGGAAGGCGGCGAGGGCTGACGTTGCGCCCAGCCCATGCGGCGGCCATTCTTGCGTTATCCGGGCCAATGCCCCGTGGGAGGAAGACCAGGAATGGATCGTCGTCGTTTCGTTGCCGGTGGCGCTGCCGGCGCCGCCGTGGCTGCCGTTGCCGCACCGGCACTCGCCCAGACCCAGCCGCGAATTCGCTGGCGCTGCCCGGGCAGTTTCCCGAAGTCGCTCGACACGCTCTATGGCACGCAGGAACACATTTGCCGTCGCGTCGGCGAAATCACCGACGGCGCCTTCCAGATCCAGCCCTTCGCACCCGGTGAGATCGTCCCGGCGCTGCAGGTGCTCGATGCCGCGGGCTCTGGCTCGGTCGAGATCGGCTACTCCGCGCCTTACTACTACAACGGCAAGGACCCCTCGCTCGCCTTCGGGTCCGTGGTGCCTTTCGGTCTGAATTCGCGCCAGCAATACGCCTGGTGGCACAATGGCGGTGGCCAGGAACTGATGGCGCCGGTGTTCCGCGACCAGGGCGTGCGCGCCATCATGGCCGGCAATACCGGCGCGCAGATGGGCGGCTGGTTCCGCAAGGAGATTCGGACGGTCGAGGATCTGCGCGGGCTGAAGTTCCGCATCGCCGGATATGCGGGGGACGTGCTGGCCAAGCTCGGCGCCGTGCCGCAGCAGCTTGGCGGGTCGGATATCTACCCGGCGCTGGAGCGCGGCGTGATCGACGGCGCCGAATGGGTCGGGCCCTATGACGACGAGAAGCTCGGCTTCAACCGCGTCGCCCAGTACTACTACTTCCCGGGCTGGTGGGAACCGAGCGCGTCCCTGACCATGATGGTGAATCTGGCCGCGTGGGAAAGCCTGCCGCCACAGTTCAAGGCAGCGCTCGAGACCGCCTGCCATGAGGGCTACATCTTCATGACCGGCCGCTACGACGCGTTGAATCCGCCGGCGCTACGGCGGTTGATCGCCAGCGGCACGCAGCTTCGGCAGTTCCCGCGCGACGTGCTGGCCGCCTGCTACCGCGCGACGCAGGAGCTGTATGCCGAACTCGGCAACCGCAATGCCCGCTTCAAGGAGATCCACACGCAATGGGATCGCTTCCGCCAGGACCAGCAGACCTGGTTCCGGGTGGTGGAGGACAGCTTCGCCAACTCCATGGCGCAACTGTCGGCGCAGGCGCGCTGAGCGCCTTCGATATCGACCAGGCGATCGCCTTCGCCTGGAACGGCCCGCCGCCCGGTTCCGTGGCGGCAGGAAAGGCGCGGCTGCTGCTGGTGGACAGCCTCGGCTGCATGCTGGCGGGCCTCGGGCACCAGCGGCCGCGCGACTTCGGTGCGGCACTGGCTGCGACCATGCCGGGGCCGATCCGCGTCGCGGGCGTCGCGGCGGGCCTGTCGCAGGCGGGCGCTGCCGCGCTGCTCGCCGCGGCGATGTGCTGGGACGAGGCGAATGAAGGCCTCGCCCGCGCCCATGGCCGGCCGGCGCTGGCCGTCGCACCGCTGTGCATCGCCGCCCTTGCGGAAGGCCGCGCGACGATCGGCGAGGCGCTCGCCGCCTTCGTGCTCGGCTATGAGGTTGCCGGCCGAGCCGGCGAGGCTTGGCGCATCCGCCCCGGCATGCATGTCGATGGGTCCTGGCATTCGCTCGGCGCCGCGGCCGCTGCGGCACGGCTGGCCGGCGGCGACCCGGCGGCAGTCGCTCGAGCGGTCCATATTGCCGGCTGTCAGGTGCCGTTCTCGCTTTATGCGCCCATCGCGGCGGGGATGGATGGGCGCAACACCTATCCGGGTCATGCCGTGCTGCTGGGCACCCTGGCCGCGGCCGGGGCGATCGTCGGCATGGATGCGCCGGCGGCCGGCTTCGCCGAGGCGCGCCGCCTCGCGCTTGGCCTCGACCAGGACGCCATGTTGACGCCACCCGACCGGTGGCTGCTGGAAGACGCCTACATCAAGCCCTTCGCCGGGGTGCGCCACGCCCATTATGCCGCGGCCGCGGCGATCGCGTTGCGCGCCGCCCTCGGCCTGCGGCTGGCGGAGGTGCGATCCGTCACCCTCGCCACCTACGCCGAGGCGCTGCGCTATGCCGCCAACCGCGCGCCTGTCAGCGCCATCCCTGCGCAGTTCAGCCTGTCCTGGGCGATGTCGGCGGCGCTGGTGCAGGGGGACCTCGGCCCGGCCGCCTATGCCGACACTTCGCTGGCCGACCCGGTGCTGCGCGGCATCGAGGCGATGGTCACCCTGATCGAGGATCCTGGCCTGACCGAATCCGGCGACCGCGGCGCGGGCCTGGCAGTGACGCTGCAGGACGGCACCGTACTGGAGGCCCGTGCCGACCAGGTCCCCGGCGACCCCGCGCTGCCGATGAGCGTCGATGCCGTTTGCGCCAAGTTTCTTCGCTTCGCGACGCCGGTGCTGGGGGAAGCGCAGGCACGCGCCGTGCTTGTGATGCTGCTCGACGGTGCTCCGGCGGATGGGTTGGCGGGACTGCTGCTCAGTCCCGTCGAATCCGTGCCTACCGAGCCAGGACAGGAGACCATGCGATGACGAGCACCACCCGACGCGCCGCCCTGGCGCTGACCGCCGCTGCCACGCTGGCCGCGCCCGCCCGCGCCCAGGCAGGCTTTCCGTCGAGGCCGCTGCGCATCCTGGTACCCTTCGCCGCCGGCGGCACCACCGACATCCTGGCGCGAGCCATTGGCGAACGCCTGTCCGTCGCCTTCGGCCAGCCCGTGGTGATCGACAATCGCGGCGGCGCCGGCGGCACCGTGGCGGGCGAGGCCTTCGCCCGCGCCGATCCCGATGGCCACACGCTGCTGGTCGCCACCGCCTCGCTCATCTGCATCAACAAGGCGCTGTATGCGCGGCTGCCCTTCGACCCCGATGTCGATTTCATCCCCGTCGCCATGCTCGCGCAGCAGCCCAACGTGCTGGTGGTCAATCCGCGCGAATTGCCGATGACGACGCTGCCGGCGCTGATCGCCCATATCCGCGCCAATCCGGGGAAGGTGAACTACGGTTCCTCCGGCACCGGGTCGCAGTTGCACCTGACGGGGGAGATGTTCCGCGCCGCCATCGGCGTGGACATGACGCATATCCCCTATCGCGGCAGCGCGCCGGCGATGACAGACCTCGTCGCAGGCACGGTGCCGATGATGTTCGACGGCCTCGGCACGGCGCTGCCGCAGGTGCGCGGCGGGGCGATCCGCTGCCTTGGCGTCGCGGCCGAGACCGAGAACGCCGCGCTGCCCGGCGTGCCGACCATCGCTTCCGCCCTGCCGGGATTCCTGTCGGTGAACTGGACCGGGATGTTCGCGCTGCGCGGCACGCCGGACGCCATCGTGGAACGCATCGACAGCGAGACGCGCAAGGCGCTGGCGGGGCCGGAAATGGCGGCGCTGTTCCGCGACCGTGCCTTCGACCCGATGCCGATTCCGCGCAGCGCATTGCCGGCCTTCGTCGCGGCGGAGAGCGCGCGGTGGCGGGAAGCCGTGCGGGCGTCCGGGGCGCGGGCGGAGTAGGGCGGCGGGTCGTGGGGCAGCACTGACGAACCGGAGTGGGCTTTGCCCCTCCGGACCACCCCCACCAAAGGCCAGTGGGCCTTTGGAAACCGTTACCTGGTGCTGCGCTCGGCGGACGTGCTGACGGGCGTGCGGTGAGGCGAGTGCTGGTAGCTGCTACGCATCTTGGGCATCGGGCGCGGCGGCTCGTTTGCGCGTTCCGCTCAGCGCCAGGATTCGGTCTTCACGGGCTTCGGATCGTTGAAAGTCGCCGCCGGCCCAACGCAGCCATCGCCGTATCAGGCTGCCGGCTCGCCCGGCGCCAATGCCCGCGGTCCAGGGGGCCGTAGCCCCCTGGCGGGGTGGTCCGGAGGGGCAGCGCCCCTCCGGCCTTCACTCACTGCCCGTGCCGCACATGCCGCAGCTGGAAGTAATTGTCCGCGGTCTGCACCACGGTCCAGCCCTGCCGCACGGCCCAGACGATCTGCTGCTGGTGCAGCGGGATGAAGGCGACGTCGTCGCGCAGTACCTGGCTCGCTTCGCTGATCAGGCGCTGGCGCTGTGCCGCGTCGGTCTCCACCGCGATGCGGTCGACCAGCGTGTCGAAACGCGGGTTGGAATAGCCGGCGCTGTTGAACACGCCGCGCGCATCGCCCCGCGTCGCCGCCAGGTTGTAGAACGCGTTGTGCGCGTCGGACGTCGAGGGCGTCCATCCCAGCAGGTAGAAGGACGTGTTGTAGCGCGGCCCGTTGATCTCGGCGAAATACCGCGCGCGGGTCTGTGCGTTCAGCGTCACGCGGATGCCGACGCGCGCCATCATGGCGGTGATCGCCGTGCAGATCGCTTCGTCGTTGACGTAGCGATCATTCGGGCAATCGAGCGTCACGCCGAAGCCGTTCGGGTAGCCTGCCTCGCGCAGCAGCCGCCGCCCTTCCTCGATGTTCACCGCCGGGCGCACGTCATCGGCTTCGAGGAAGCCGTTCACCCCGGGCCCATACAGCAGGTTGGACGGCCGCGACTGGCCGCGCATCACCGTGCGCTGGATGGCGTTCACGTCGATGGCGAGCAACATGGCGCGCCGCACGCGCACATCCTGGAACGGGTTCTTCCCCTGCACGTCGGACTTCAGCAGCTGCGGCCGCATCTGGTCCATGCCGAGGTAGATGGTGCGCAGTTCCGGCCCCTGCAGGATCGACACGCCTGGCGAGCGGCGGATGCGTTCCACATCCTGCGGCGGCACGGTGTAGACGAAGTCCATCTCGTTCGACAGCAGCGCGGCTACGCGCGTCGCGTCGTTCGAGATGACGTTGAATTCAGCGCGCGTGATGTTGTGGCGCGGCGTGTCCCACCAGGTGGGGTTGGGCACCAGCACGGTGCGGCGGTCCGGCTCACGCGAGGACAGTAGGAAGGGGCCGGTGCCCATCGCGTTGCGGGTGGCGAAGTTCTCGCCGCGAGCCGTCAGGTCGGACGGGCGCTCCGCATTGTGCTGCGTCGACCAGGCGCGGCTCATCATGCCCCAGTTGGTGATTTCCTGGAGCAGGATCGGATTCGGCACCGTCGTCTCGAAGTCGACGGTGTGGTCGTCCACGCGCCGGATTTCCTTCACCGAGGCCAGCACGCCCTGGATGTTCGAACCCGGGCCGCGCGCGCGTTCCGCGCTGAACAGCACATCGTCGGCGGTGAAGGGCGTGCCGTCCGAGAAGCGGACGTTGCGGCGCAGATGGAAGCGCCACACGGTGGGAGACACGACCTCCCAGCGTTCGGCCAGCGCCGGTTCCACGCGCATCTGGGCGTCGCGGCGCACCAGCGGCTCATAGATGTTGGCGTTGAACGACAGCAGGAAGGTTTCCTGCCGCGTATAGGGATCCATCGAGTTGGTGTCGCCGTCATTGGCCCAGCGGAAAGTGTTGGCCTGGGCGACAAGCGACGAGCCGGCAAGCAGCGCGGCGGCGAGCGTGAATCGTAATGACATGAGCGTTGTCCCGAGCATTGCAGTGGCGCGGATGCTGGCCCATCGCGCGTCGGGGCGAAAGGGTGCGGCCGGGGGATAATATACATGAAAAAGGGTGCGAACCTTTCGGTCCGCACCCTGTTCCGGTCACCACAATGTGGCGTTCAATCAGGCGGCGCGCAGCGCCTTCGGCAGGTCGCTCAGGCTTTGATCGACCAGCGCCGCATCGGCGCTGGCATCCAGCGTCTCGGCCAGCACCGTGCGGGCGGCCGCACCCGCGACTTCGGCCGCGGCGTTGCGTACATCGGCGATGGCCGACGCCTCGGCCGCAGCGATGCGGTCAAGCGCCATGCGCTCGCGGCGCTTCGCCGCGCCCTCGGCCTCGGCGATGGCCGCGGCGGCAACGCGCTCGGCCTCGGCATGCGCCCGGGCCAGCAGTTCCTCGGCTTCCTTCGCGGCGGCGGCGCGCTCGGCCTCGGCGGACTTCAGCATTTCCTCGGCTTCGGAGCGCAGGCGCGACGCTTCATCCAATTGCCGGCGGATCGTCGCGGCGCGGCCGTCGAGCGCGCCGGAGATGGCCGCCCACAGCTTCTTGCCCAGCAGCAGGAAAAACAGGACGAAGGAGACGGCGACCCAGAACTTCGGGTCGAGCCAGAAATGTTCGTAATGATGCATCACGCCCTCCCGCGCGCGGTGAGTTCACGCGAGACGGCGGCTTCGACCGTGGCGCGGTCGGACCGGCCGATCAGCTTCGCCAGCAGCGCCTCGGTGGTATCGACGGCAACGCCGCGTAGCGCGCCCATGGCGCTGTTGCGCGACGCCTCGATGCTGGCCTCGGCCTCGGCGACCTGCGCGGCCAGGCGGGCATTCAGCGCGGCGGACTTGGCGTCGCTGTCGGCCTGGGCGGATTGCAACGCGGCGGCGACGGAAGCGCGGGCGGCGGCGCGTGCCTCCTCGGTGGCCGCGCGGTGCGCGGCCATGGCGGCGTCGGCCTCGATCTTGGCAGCCTGGGCGGCCTCAAGATCGGCATTGATGCGGTTGTGGCGGTTCTCGATCACGGCGCCGACGCGCGGCAGCGCGACATGGGCCATGATGTAGACCAGCGCACCGAAGATGATCAGCTGCCAGACGATCTGGCCGATCAGCAGCGGGCCCTGCTCAGGGTGGCCGAAGGCGAGCTGCGGCATGCCTTCGACGGGCAGGGAATAGGTCTCGGCTGCCATTGCCATGACCGGCAGGGTGACGGCCAGGGCCGCCATCATCGTCACTCGGCGCATCGCCGTCATCTCCATCGCCTGTATGCCCGGGGCGGAAAGCGCCACGAGCCGGTCCGCCATGCCCGCCGGCCCGCCGAAGCGGGCCGGACAGGCAAAGGGATCAGGCGAACAGGATGAGGAAGGCGATCAGCAGCGCGAACAGCGCCACCGCTTCCGTCAGCGCGAAGCCCAGGATGCCGATCGGGAAGACGGCGTCGCGGGCGGCCGGGTTGCGGGCCACGCTGGTGATCAGCGAGGAGAAGATGTTGCCGATCCCGAGACCGACGCCGAACAGCGCGATAACGGCGATACCAGCCCCGAGGGCCTTCGCAGCGGCGACTTCCATGATGCTCGTCCTTCTTTACATGGAGTTTCTGTACGTACGCGGGTGCCACCGCACCCCGGTCACATGGCGGGTCAGTGCAGGTGCACCGCGTCGTGCAGGTAGATGCTGGTCAGGATCGCGAAGACATAGGCCTGCAGGAACGCGACCAGGAATTCGAAGCCGACCAGGGCAACGTTCACCGCGAGCGGCATGGCGGCCACGAAGGGCCCCACCGCGCCGAGGCCACCCAGCAGCACGACGAAGGTGGCGAACACCTTCAGCATGACGTGGCCGGCGACCATGTTCGCGAACAGACGCACCGAGAGCGACACCACGCGGGAGAAGTAGGAGATGATCTCGACCGGGATGATGATCGGCGCCAGCCAGACCGGTGCGCCCTCGGGGAAGAAGTAGGAGAAGAAGTGCATGCCATGGCGCATCAGCGCCACCACCGTCACGGTGATGAACACCACGACGGCGAGTGCGAGCGTCACCGCGATGTGGGAGGTGAAGGTGAAGGCATAGGGCAGCATGCCGAGCAGGTTGCCGAACAGCACGAACATGAAGACCGAGAAGACGAAGGGGAAGTACTTCTTGCCCTCGTCGCCCACCTGGTCGCGGACCATGCCGGCGATGAATTCATAGGCGGCTTCGCCCAGCGCCTGCAGACGGCCCGGGATCACTTCCGCGCGCCGCGCGGACAGCAGCATCAGCCCGCAGGACAGCACCACCGCGAGCAGCATGAAGAAGTTCGACTGGCTGAAGGAAACGGCCTTGCCGACCACGCCGAGCATCGGCGACAGCTCGAACTGGCTGAGCGCGTCGATCGTCTTGCCTTCGACTGCCACCGGCTGATCCCCCGTCGATCTCTCACTGCATGCGCGAGCGCGGACGCGGATTGAACAGGCGATACACGTTCAGGACCCCGGCCACGCTGCCCAGGACGAAGAATACCAGGAAGAGCCAAGGCCAGGTTCCCAGCCAGCGATCGAGCAGAAAGCCGATCACGATGCCGACAACCAGGGCCGAGACGACCTCGACCCCCGCGCGCAATCCGAACCCCCAGGGGCTTTGCGGCAGAGCCCCGCCCTTTTCAGGCGGTTTGTCCAGGCCCCTTTGGGACCTGGCCTGCCGCAACCGTTCCTCGAAACCGTCGCGCTCGTTCACCTTCGCTCCCTGGCGGAACCCCGCCGGAAGGCAGGCGGCGCTTTACGGTTCGCCCCCCACCCTGTCAAGCATGTGACGCAGCGCAACAAGCACTTATCACAAGCCAGGTGACCCTATCACGATCAGGCGGCCGGGATCAGGGTCGGTTCCGCGCCGTCATGCCGGGCGGCCGATGGCATCGGCAGTCGCACCAACGCCTCGGGCGCCATCGGCCGGCCGAGCAGATAGCCCTGGCCCTCGTCGCAGCCAATATCGCGCAGCCGCGCGAGTTGCACCGCGCTTTCGACCCCCTCGGCCACCAGCCTCGCGCCCAGCCCATGGGCGATGCGCGACACCGCATCGACGATCCGCTCCGTCCGTGTGCTCGCGCCGAGGCCGGCGACGAAGGACCGGTCCAGCTTGATCACGTCGAAGGGCAGCTGCTGGAGGTAGCCGAGCGAGGCGTATCCGGTGCCGAAATCATCCAGCGCGAGCTTCACCCCGATCTCGCGCAGCTTCGCCAGCGTCGCCGCCGCGGCCTCCGGATCGCGGATGAAGACATCCTCGGTCACCTCGATCTCGATCCGGTCGGCCCGGCAGCCGGTGGCCGCCAGCGCGTCCCGCAGCAATTCGGGTGCCTGGCCCGAGACGATGTGCCGGGCCGACAGGTTCACCGCGACGGGAATGTCGAGCCCCTCTGCCTCCCAGGCGCGTTGCTGGCGCAGCGCGATCTCCAAGGTGTATCGCGCGAGTCGAACCGACAGCCCGGCCCGTTCGGCCGCCGGCACGAAGACGCCGGGCGGGATATTGCCGCGGGTCCCGTGGGTCCAGCGCAGCAGCGCCTCGCAGCCGCTGAAGGTCAGGTCGGATAGGCGGAATTTCGGCTGGTAGGCGAAATGCAGTTCGCCGCGTTCCAGCGCCTGCTGCACATCCGATTCCAGCCGCTTCTGGTCCATCAGCGCCGCCGCCATGGCGGTCGAGAACCGCCGCACCTGGCCCCGCCCGGCGGCTTTGGCGCGATACAGCGCGATATCGGCCCGCTGCAGCATGGTCGGTCCGTCCACCCCGTCGCCCGGGCCGATGGCGATGCCGACCGAAGCCCCGGCGGGAACCGAGGCCCCGTCGATCGCATAGGGCGCGCCGAGCGCGCGCACGATCCGGGCGGCTGCGGCATCGGCCTCCTTCACCCCGGCGATTCCTACCTGCACCACGGCGAATTCATCCCCGCCCAGCCGCGCGAGCATGTCGCCGGGCTTGAGGCAGGCGCGCATCCGGCTGGTCGCGGCCATCAGCAGCGCATCGCCCGCCGCATGGCCCATGGTGTCGTTGACGTCCTTGAAGTCATCGAGGTCGATCAGGTGCAGCGCCACCATGCCGCCCGCCACCAGCGCATGGTTCAGCCGCCGCGTGAACAGCAGCCGGTTGGCCAAGCCGGTGAGCGAATCGTGTTCCGCCATGTAGCGGATCTGCTCCTCCGCTTCCTTGCGCCGCGAGATGTCGAGGCCGATCCGCACCACGGCCGACGCCGGCGCGCCCGGATCGGCGACCGGTGCGGCGGTGATCAGCAGGGTGCGCGGCGCGCCGTCCGGCCCGATCGCCGTCTCCTCCCGGAAGGGCAGTTGCGTCCCGCCGGCCAGTGCGGCGGCGATGTCCGCTCCTTCCTCCTCCGCGCCGGTCACCTCGGTGATCCCGCGGCCCAGCAGCGCCGCCTCCGAGGTGCGGTGGAACCGCGCCAGCGCCGCATTGGCCAGCACGAAGCGTCCCTGCCGGTCGTGGGCGGACACCATCACCGGCAGTGCATCCACCACCACCCGCAGCAATTGCTCCGACCGCCCGGCGCGGGCCTGGGCGGCCTCGGCATGATGCAGGGCGCCGCTGGCACGGCGCCACAGCAGATAGAGCAGCGCCGTCAGCACCGTCGCGCTGGTGATCAGCCCGACCAGGCTGACCGCGAAGGCGCCGTGCAGGCGGCGCAGCCCCTCCGCCGCCTCCTCGGCGCCCAGCCGCTGGTCGTGTTGCAACGCCCGGTTCGCCTCGCCAAGCCGCAGCGCGAGCGTGCCGACGGCCTCCTGCCCGCGGCTGATCGCGGTTGGGTCGCCGCCCAGATGCTCGGCGGCCACCGATTCGGCCCGGGCCAGGATCTCGAAGAAGGCCGGCAATCCGGCGCGGACCGCCAGCAGCGTCGGCGAGCGATGCCGTTCCCCATCGCCTTCCTGCAGGGAAACCAGGCGGCTCCAGAGGATCTCATAGCGCAGCGTCACCGCGCGGGCCGCTCCGGGCCGCCCGGCCGCGAGCCGTTCGATCTCGGTGCCAAGGCGGGCAGCCTCCAGGAGCGCCTGGCTGCTTTCCCACACGCCGACGCGATGTTCCGCGGCCTGCAATGCGGCATGCGACGACAGCTGGCGCGCCGATATCGCAAGCGAGGCAACGAACACCAGCGCGGCGAGAAACGCGCCGATGAGCGGAATCGTGGAGCGCGGCCAGCGGCCGGACATCGCCATGCGGGTGTCCTCAGGCGATGTCGATGCGGTGCAACTGCCAGATCGACCGCTGGCGGTGGATCGCGCTTTCCAGCTCCGGGCGCCGAGACCATGGAAAGACGATCCAGAACGGACCGCGCAGCCGCACCGGGATCGGGGCGCTGTCGAGATGGGTGGCCAGGAAGGCGTCGCTGGCGAGCAACTCGGCCAACGGCATGTCCACCGCATAGTCGTTCAGCGCAACCCCCCGCAGCATGTGGCCCTGCGCGCCGACCGCCTGGAGCAGCAGTCGCATCGGCAGGCCGGAGAAATGCTGCGGCCCCACGGTCCAGGGCGTGCGGGTCTCAAGGTCGGACAGCCCCATCGCGTCGAGTTGCGAGAGGGACAGCCGGCGTGGCGTGGGTGGCCCGATGAGGCCCCGCACCTCCAGCGTCGGTTCCTCGGTGGCCGTCGCCGCATGCGGCAAGGCGGCGGTGGCGAACAGGATGCGGCGCGCGATGATCATGGTGGAAAGGCCCCAACCCAAGATCAGGTGGATAGGGCCGTCCCGGTAAGCGAACCGTTATCCCGCAACCGTCCCCGCAGGCTTTTCACGCCTTTGCAGGTGCACCCCCGGAGTGCCTGCCCGGATCGCGGGCGGCCTTGCCGTCGCAGCCTGAACTGGCGCATGCGCCGGGGGCTGAAGGCCCGGGCGCGCCGTGCGCTCGCCGTCGGGCCTTGCGCAGCGTCAGGCCGCGACGGGCCCCTCGGCCATCTCCACCGCCTGGCCCAGATCGACGCTCAGCAGCCGCGATACCCCGCGTTCCTGCATGGTCACGCCATACAGCCGGTGCATCCGCGCCATGGTCAGCGGGTGGTGCGTCACCACCAGGAAGCGCGTGCCGGATTCGGCGGCCATCGCTGCCAGCAGGTCGCACAGCCGCTCGACATTGGCGTCGTCCAGCGGCGCATCCACCTCGTCCAGCACGCAGACCGGGGCGGGCTGGCAGCGGAACACCGCGAAGATCAGCGACAGAGCGGTCAGCGCCTGCTCGCCACCTGACAGCAGCGACAGCGTCGCGAGCTTCTTGCCCGGCGGCTCCGCATAGATCTCCAACCCGGCTTCCAGCGGATCATCCGATCCCACCAGCGCCAGATGCGCCCGCCCACCGCCGAACAGGCGGGAGAACAGCGAGCGGAACTCCGTATCGACGCGGTCGAACACCTCGCGCAGGCGTTCGCGCCCCTCACGATTCAGATGGCCGATCGACCCGCGCAGCTTGGCGATCGCCGCCGTCACCTCCTCGCGGTCGGTGGTGATCTGGCCGATGCGCTCCTCGATCTCGGTGACTTCGATCTCGGCGCGCAGATTGACCGGGCCCATCTCCTCGCGCTCGCGCGCCAGGCGTTCGACCTTGCGGCGCGCCTTCTCTTCGGCGGCGTCGGAGAGTTCCTCCGGCGCGGGGGGCAGTTCCGCATCCTCGCCCAGCCGCTCGACGATGCGGGCACTGACGGCTTCCTCGGCGGTGGCGGCGGCCTCGGCGGCACCTTCGGCGCGCACCTGGCCCTCACGGGCGGCGGCGAAGGCGGCGTCGGCGCGGCGGCGCGCCTCGGCGGTGTCGCGCAGGGCCGTCTCGGCAGCGGTCAGCGCGGCGGCGGCGGCGGCATGGGTCGCCTCGCATTCAGCCAGCAGCCGCCCGGCCTGCTGGCGTCGTGCGGAAGCATCCTCCGGTGCCTCGGCGAGGCCATCGCGCTCGCCTTGCGCTTCCGCACCGCGGCGGCGCAACTCGACCACGCGCGCCTCGGCATCCGCCCCGCGGGTCGTCCACAGCGCGGCTTCCTCGCCCACCGCGGCGAGCCGGGCCGTCACGCGCGCGGCCTCATTGGCCAGCGCACCGATATCGCTGCGCGCCTGCACCTCGGCCGCGCGCGCGGCGGTCAGGGCATCGCGCGCGGCAGCGACTGCGGCGCGCATGGCGTCGAGGTCCGGCAGCGCCGCCTCGGCGGCAGCGGCGGCCAAATGCCCGGCCTCCGCCTCGGCCAGTTCGGCCGCCAGCCGGGCCAGTTGCGGTTCCAGCGCGGCAAGCCGGCTCTCGGCCTCAGCCGCACGCGCCGCGAGCGTCGATTCATGTTGCCGCGCGCCCTTGGCATTGGCCTCCGCAGTGCGGCGCGCCTCGCGGGCGGCGTGTTCCGCGGCCTGCGCGCGGGCTTCGCCACGGCTCGCTTCCTCGGCTGCCGAACGCAGGCTGCCGAGATCCGGCAGCGCGGACACTGCCTGCCAGGCGGCCTCAAGCAGAGCCTCGGCCTCTGCGCGGTCAGCGGCCAGGCGTGCCAATTGCGGTTCGATCGCCGCCAGGCGGCTCTCCGCCCGCGCATGCCGCGCAGCCAGGGCCGCCTCCGCCTGCCGCGCTTCGGCCAGGACGCCGTCGGCTCGGGCACGGGCGTCGCGGGCGGCGGCCTCGGTGCGGCGCGCCTCCTCCTCCTGCCGGGCGGCCTCGGCGCGAGCGGCGTCGCTGGCGGCGGCCTCGGCCTCGGCCTTGTCCAGCCGAGCCTCGGCGGCGCGCAGCGCATTGCGCTGGGCCAGCCGCACTGCGCCCGGCGTCGGCGCCCCGGCGCGCGCGGTGTGCCCGTCCCAGCGCCATAGCGCGCCTTCCTCGGTCACCAGGGACTGACCCGGCTTGAGCGATGCCTGCAAGGCCGCTCCATCGACCCCGCGCGGCAGCAACCCGATCTGCGACAGGGCGCGCGACAGCGCGGCCGGAGCCTCGACCAGCCGCGACAGCGGCACCGCGCCATCCGGCAGCGGCGCGGCGGCATCCAGCGGCGGCAGGTTGCGCCAATGCCGAGGCGAGGTCTCGTCCGAGGGGCTTTCCAGCGCCTCGCCCAGCGCGGCACCCAGCGCAGCTTCCAGCCCCGCCGGCACCCCCACCTGATCGAGGATCGGCGCCGCCGCCCCCGGCTCGCGGGAGGACAGCACATCGGTCAGCGCCGAAACCTCGGCCTTGGCGCGGGCGCGCTCGCCGCCGGCGGCGGTGGCCGCACGACCGGCCTCGGCATGGGCGGCGGCGGCCCAGGCCCGCATCGCCTCGGCCTTCTCCAGCGCCGCGCGGGCGTCCTCGACCGCGGCCTCGGCGGCGGCCAGCGCGGCGGCGGCGGCCTCGCGTTCCTCCGGTGGGATATGCTCGGCGGCGGCGGCGTCCCGGTCTTTCTGCATCGCCGCGTGCTGGGCGGTGATGCGGCCCAGCCGGTCCTGCGCGGCGTTGCGTTCGGCCTCGACGCGTTGGGCGATGCTCGCGGCTTCGGACGCCGCACGGCGTGCCTCGGCATGGCGGGCGGCGGCGGCGGCGCGGGCGGCTTCGGCGTCTTCCAATGCGACGCGGGCGCCCTCCAGCGCGGCATCGGCGGCGGCGACTTCGCCCGCCGCCTCGGTGCGCGCTTCCTGCGGTACCCGGGCACGGGCGGCGGCATCGCGTTCCGCAGCGAGGCGGCCATGGCCTTCGTGGGCTCGCTTCAGCCGTGCTTCGGCGGCGGTGCGGGCCTCGGCGGCGGATTGAACGCGGGCAGCGGCCTCGGCGGCCTGTTCGGTGGCGTCATGGGCGGCCTGCTCCGCCACGCGCGCGGCCTGCTCGGCTTCGGCGAGCGCCGCCTCGGCGGCCTGCCGCCGGCCGGGCAGGGAGGTCTCGACCGCCCGCAGCGCCTCGGCTTCCTGGGTCAGGCGTTCGCGCGCCACATCGGCGTCGCGCAGCACGCCCTCGGCATGGGTCAGGTCGCGGCGCATCTGCGCGAGGCGCGCCTCCGCACCCTCCAGCGCGTCCCGCGCGCGGCGTTCCTCCGCCTCCAGCCCTTCGGATTCGACGCGGCGGCGTTCCAGCGCGGTGCGCGCGGTGGCTTCGGCGGCGCGCGGGGCGGGGATGGCCTGCTCGGCCTCGAAGGCGGCGATGGTGGCGCGTTCGGCCTCGGCCTCGGCGGCGCGGACGGCGGACCGCGCCTCGTCGAACTGCGCCTTGGCAATGCGCGCTGCGGTCTCGGCGCGGGCGGCGAGGATGGCCAGCCATTCCCCTTCCGCCTGCCGCACCAAGCCGGACAGGTTGCGATACCGGTTGGCCTGGCGCGCCTGGCGCTGCAGCCCCTGGCGCTGGGTGTCCAACTGCCCGAGCAGGTCCTCGGCCCGCGACAGGTTCGTTTCTGCCTGCCGCAGCTTCAATTCGGCTTCATGCCGGCGGGCGCGCAGCCCGGCGATGCCGGCGGCTTCCTCCAGCACCTGGCGGCGATCCTCCGGCTTCGCCTGGATCAGCGTGGACACCCGCCCCTGGCTGACCATCGCCGAGGCCCGCGCGCCGGAGCCGATATCGGCGAACATGGTCTGCACGTCGCGGGCGCGGATCTCCTTGCCGTTCACCCGGAAGGCCGATCCCTCGCCGCGGTTGATGCGGCGCATGATCTCGAGTTCCGGCTGGTCCTGGTTCGGCGGCGGCGCGAGGCCCTCGGCATCCTCCAGGGACAGGGTGACTTCCGCGAGGTTGCGCCCGGCCCGGGTCGCGGTGCCGGCGAAGATGACGTCGTCCATCTCCCCGCCGCGCATCGCCTTGGCCGAGGTCTCCCCCATCGCCCAGCGCAGCGCTTCCACCACGTTGGACTTGCCGCAGCCATTTGGGCCGACGATGCCGGTCAGGCCGGGGCGGACCTCGACGGTGGTGGCCTCGGCGAAGGATTTGAAGCCGGCGATGCGGATGCGGGCAAGCGTCGCGCGCACGGAAGCGAGGCGCTGGGCGTCGCTGCGCGGCGTGCCGTCATCCTCCTCCTCCGGCGCCGGGGGATTCGCCTGCCCGTCATCCATCCCGCTCAGCTCCGCGCCGCTTCCTGCGCGAAACGATCGAAGGGAATGGCACCCGACACCACGCGGGTGCCGAAGACGAAGGTGGGCGTCGCCTGGACGTTGTAAGTGCGTTCGCCCTGCTGGCGCAGCGCGAGGATGCCGCGGGCCGTATCGTCATCCGCCCAGGCGCTGTCGAAGGTCGACTGGGACATGCCGGCCAGCGTCGCGATCTTGCCGATCTCGGTCTTGTGGTCGATGCCGCGTGCGAAGGCCCAGCGGTCCTGCAGGGTGAACAGCGTCTCGATGAAGGGCTCATAGGCCTCGACCGGGAAGTACCGGGCGACAACGGCGGCCCGCAGCGCGATCTGGTCGAGCGGGAAGTCGCGCCACACGAAGCGGACCTTGCCGGTCTGCACCAGCTCCCGCTTCACCTGCGGCCACACCTCGCGCCCGAAGGCGCCGCAATGCGAACAGGTCAGGGAGAAGAATTCCTGCACCACCATCGGCGCCGAGGCCGCGCCCAGCGAACGTTCCGACAGGCGGGCATTCTCGGCCGGCGCGGCCGGGGGCGCCGGCGGCGCGGCATCGGTGGCGGCGGGCGGGGCCGCGCCAGCCGGCGGCGGCGTCTGCGCGACGGCGCGGCCCGGCAGGGCGGGCGCGGAGATCAGGGCGGCGGAACCGGTCAGGAGGACGCGGCGATCGAAGGGCATCGGTGCTTCCCGTCTTGGTGCGGGCCATCCGGCCGGGGCGGGCCCGGGGGGAGGCCTGTTGAGTCGGCAGATCAGCGGGTTCGATAGACGCCGCGGGCCAATCTTGCCAGCGCATCCCGCAATTCGGGGGAGGAGACGCCCTCCAACGCCGATTCGACCCTCCCGGGAAGGGGTTGCGGGGGCGATTCACGGGGTTTGCGCGGCGTGCCACCGGCCGGCGCCTGCTGCACGAATCGGAATCGTTCCACCGCCACCCGGCCCAGCGCGGCATTGATGCGGGACGCCAGTTGCGGGGCGAGGTGCTGCATCTCCATCGCCACCGGCCCCGAACAAGCCAGGGTCAGCGTCCCCTGGGTCAGCCGCAGCGGCTGCGTGACGGCCGCGATCGCCGGTCCGACCAGCGCCGGCCAATCCGCCATGATCTGCGCCCCGGCAGGGCTCTTGCGCTTGAAGGCCGGGCGTGTGAGCGCTGGCACCAGGGCGCCGACCGGCCTTGGTCCGCCCAGGAACCGCTTATCCTCCACATCCCGTGCCATACACGTTGCCCTCCGCCGCCGACCTGCTCGCCTGGTACGACCGGCACCGGCGTATCCTGCCTTGGCGTGCCGGCCCTGGTCAGGCGCGCGATCCTTACCGCATCTGGCTGTCGGAGGTGATGCTGCAGCAGACCACCGTTGCCGCGGTGGGGCCGCGCTATGCCCGCTTCCTTGCCCGATTCCCCAGCGTGCAGGCATTGGCGGCGGCGGATTGGGCCGAGGTCGCGGAGGAATGGGCGGGCCTCGGCTACTATGCCCGCGCGCGCAACCTGCATGCCTGTGCCAAGGCCGTCGCCGCGGCCGGCGACTTCCCCGACGACACCGTTGGGCTTGAGGCGCTGCCGGGCATCGGCCGGTACACCGCCTCGGCGGTCGCCGCCATCGCCTTCGATGCGCCGGTGGTGCCGGTGGACGGCAATGTCGAGCGCGTGGCCGCCCGCCTTGCCGCCATCGAGGACCCGCTGCCGGGCGCCAAGCCGCGCCTGACCGCGCTCGCCGCCGGCTTCATGGCCGACCCGGCGGCGCGCGCGCGGCCCGGGGACTTTGCCCAGGCGCTGTTCGACCTGGGTGCGACCATCTGCACCCCCCGCAACCCGGCCTGCGCGCTCTGCCCCTGGCAGGATCGCTGCACCGCCCGGCGCGCCGGCATCGCCGCCGAGTTGCCGCGCAAGTCGCCGAAGGCGGCCCGCCCGCTGCGCCACGGTGCGCATTTCCTGCTGACCGATGCGCGGGGCCGCATCTTGCTGCGCCGCCGGCCGGACAATGGCCTGCTCGGCGGCATGCTGGAGGTGCCCGGCACACCCTGGCGCACTGGCCCCTGGCCCGAAGCCGAGGCGCTGGCCCATGCGCCCGCCGAGGCCCCGTGGCGCCTGCTGCCGGGCCTCGCCCGCCACGGCTTCACCCATTTCGAACTGGAGATGGTTCTCTATACCGCCGCGCTGCCAGGCCGCGCCGTGCCGGAGGGCGAGTGGCAATCCGCCGATGCCGCCCGCGCCGCCCTGCCATCCGTCATGCGACGCCTGCTGGACCTGGCGGCGGCGTGATGGTGCGGGCGCTGCGCGACGGCAACTGGATGAATGCGGAACGCCTGCGCGCCTATGGGCTCGGCTATGTGCTGGCGGCGGTGGCCGCGATCGCCTCCGCGGCGCCCGGCATCTTCGGCTGGGAGGATACGCCGCCGATCGACATCGATTACCTCAGCTTCCACGCCGCCTCCGCCCTGGCCTGGGGCGGGCAGGCGGTGTCGGTCTGGAACCGCGACCTGCACGCCGCCGCGCAGACGGCGCTGCAAGGCTCGCCCGGGCGCTACTGCGCTTTCTTCTATCCGCCCACCTATCTGCTGGTGCTGCTGCCGCTGGCGCTGCTGCCTCTGCCGCTGGGCGCGCTGGCCTGGGTGTCGGCCACCGGGGCCGCCTGCTGGGCCGCGCTGCGCCGCTGGGGCGGTTTCGACCGGCCGATGGTCGCGCTGCTCGCCGCGCTGTCGCCGGCGGCGGTGCTCAACCTGCTGCATGGGCAGAACGGCTTCCTGACCACTGCGCTGCTCGCCGCCGCCGGTCTGTGGATGGATCGCCGGCCGGCGCTCGCGGGCTTCGCGTTGGCCTCGTTGGCCTTCAAGCCGCAACTCGGGCTGCTGGTGCTGCCGGTGCTGCTGGCGACCCGGCGCTGGGCGGTGTTGGGTTGGGCGACGGTGTCCGGCCTCGCCTGACTTGCGGCGACGGTGCTGGCCTTCGGACCCGGGGTCTGGACCTCATTCGCCGCCCGCCTGGCCGATGCCGGGGAGGCGATGGCCCCGGGCCTGTTGTGGAAGATGCAGAGCGTGCTGGCGATGGCGACGACGCTGGGCCTGCCGCGTGGCTTGGCCGGGCTGCTGCAGGCAGCGGTTGCGGTGGGCGTTGTCGCGGCCGCCGCCTGGGTGCTGCGGCGCCAGCCGGGCGGGCGGGCGGGCGGAAGTCGCGGCCATCGCCGCCGGCGCGCCGCTCGTTACGCCTTTCGTGCTGTCCTATGACCTGGTGATGCTGCTGGTGCCGATGGCCTGGTTGCTCACCGAGGCGAAGCGGGACGGCTTCCGGACCTGGGAGAAATCCGGCATCGCCCTGGCGTGGCTGCTGCCGTTGCTGTCCTTCGTCACCGGCACCGCGGCGCGCGTCAGCATCGCAGCCCTTGCCGCGGCGGTGCTGCTGGCGCTGGTGGCGCAGCGCTGAGCCCTGAAGGCGTTGGCGTCGCCGCTGGCCAGGCGTGTCGCGAGGTTGGCCGCCGCCGGCACCATGTGACGCATCGCTGGATCCGCCGACGGCAGGTGGCTGCCCACCAGGGTATCGCCGTCCCGCAATTCGGGAAGGGTGGCCTCCCGCCACGCGGCGTGGGCCTCCTGCGAACGGATGACCTGGGTCATCCGGCGGCCTGGTGGCGCGTGCATGCGGCGTCGGGACGGTTGAGGGGGATGGTCGTGCCGTTCCCTACGCTGCGGGCGTCGCGACCAGGCAGCGAAAGCGCGCGGCGATGCGGAAGCTGCCGTCAGCCTGGCGGAACGGCGCGAGGGCGGCGCGGTGGGCGGCGATGAAGGCATCCGCGCCCGAATGCTCAATGGCCCGAACGGCAACGCCGGCCGAGCCCAGCCCCCGCAACCCGGTTGCCTCGTCGGGATAGGACCAGTGCGTGTCCACGTCGAACACGGCGCCCGGCATCAGGCCGCCCGCCGCGGCGAAGGCGCGCAGCGCCGTCTCGTCGGACAGCGCGAAGGGGCCGGGCGCTCCGGGCGGCGGCGCCGGCAACAGCGGCTTCATCGCGCCGACGAGGGACGCCGCCTGCATCCCGGCCGGATCGCCCCAGGTCATGACGATGATCATGCCGCCGGGCCTCGTGACCCGCCCCGCTTCGCGCAACGCCTGCGCGGGATCGCCCGCGAACTGGAAGGCGTTGAAGCCGGTGACGAGGTCGAAGGAATTGTCAGCGAAGGGCAGCGCCTCGAGGTCGCCCTGGCGGAAGTCGCCCGCCTGCGTGCGTTCGCGCGCGATATCCAGCAGCGCTTCGGCGGCATCGATTCCGCTGACGGTTGCACCACGCGCCGCCGACAGCGCGGCAGCCATGCCCGCGCCGCAGCCGACATCCAGGTGGCGCGTGCCCGGGCCGGCCTCGGCGTGCGCCAGCACGGCATGATAGGCTGCGGCGCATTGCCCTTCCTGCACCTCGGCCCAGTCGCGCGCCCGTGCGCCCCACAGCCGCCCGTTCGCCTCGGATGTCCTCGTCATGGCTTCGGCTTCCCCCTTGGGGCGAGGCTGCAACGCAACCGAAGCCCGGTGACACATGGTTCACCATAGGCCTGTCGCGCTCACCACTGCGATCGAGGAAGTCCGGTGGGTTGGGTGCCGGTCATGGGTGCCGCGGGCGATGGAGCCTGCGGCGCATCGCCGTGTCCTACCCCCGCGTCCGCGCGAACACGAAGGCGGCGCCCACCAGCGCCACCAACACCCCGCCCCCGGCGACCAGCATCGCCGATTGCTGCAGCATCGCGACGGCCGGCACCGAGGTGCCGAGCACCGCGCCAACCGCGATGATCCGCCAGGATCCGGCATGGATGCCGGCAACCAGGGTGCCGAGGCCGAGCAGCAGCAGCAGGCCGATCTCGCTCGCATTGTCGTTCACCACGCCACGGACGGACGGCAGGAACAGCATCAGCATGGCGATGAGGAAGGCGGCCCAATGCGCCGCCTGGGTCCAGATCAGCCGCACACGCTGGCCTCGGCCGGCGGCCGCGTTCCAGCCGGCGGCGATGCAAAGCAGCCCGAAGACCGGTGCCAAAACCTGCCAGTAGAGCAGCGTGGGCGACCCGGCGCCCCCAGCGAAGGCAACGCCGGCGAAGCCGGCGATCAGCATGAGGAGGTAGGGCGCCTCGGCCAGGATGGCGCGGCCCCAGGACCGGCCGGCAGGCGTGGCGGGTGGGGGCAAGGCCGGCCCCGGGTCGATGGCGGCGGCGGCGATTCTGTCGCTCATGAGGGGGCCTTTTCGGCTAAGCCGCTGGGATGGATCGCGCCATGCGGTGCGGGTCGCATCGCGCGGCGCGGCGCATGGCGGGTCAAGGCGCGCTGCGCGCGATCGCCTCGCGCAGTTCGTCGATCACGCGCAATCGCCCGTCGCGACCTTCGACATGCCAGAACAGCCAGCCATTGCACGACGGCGCTTCCTGGACGGCAGCGCCGACCTTGTGGATCGACCCGGTGGCAAGGCCACAGCGCAGCGTGCCGTCCGCCCCGACCACGGCTTCCCAACGCTTCTGGCGGTCGAACAGCTTCGCACCGGGGGCCACCAGCCCGCGTTCGACCAGCGTGCCGAAGGGAATGCGCGGCTGTTCCTTCTTGGATGGCAGGGCCGCGGCGGCATCCTCGGGCGCCGGTTCGACCGCCGCGATCCGGGCGAGTGCGGCATCGGCGTAGCCCTGCTCGCGCTCGATGCCGATGAAGCGGCGGCCGAGCCGCTTGGCCACCGCCCCCGTGGTGCCCGATCCGAAGAAGGGATCGAGGATGACATCGCCCGGCGCGGTGCAGGACAGGATCACGCGATGCAGCAGCGCCTCGGGCTTCTGCGTCGGGTGCAACTTGGCACCGGCATCGTCGCGCAGGCGCTCGCCGCCGGTGCATAGCGGGATCAGCCAGTCGCTGCGCATCTGAAGGTCGTCGTTGAGCGACTTCATCGCCGCGTAGTTGAAGCGGTAGCGGGACTCCGGCCCGCGCGAGGCCCAGACCAGCGTCTCATGCGCGTTGGTGAAGCGACGGCCTCGGAAATTCGGCATCGGGTTCGACTTGCGCCAGATGACGTCGTTGAGGATCCAATAGCCGAGATCCTGCAGCGCCGAGCCGAGGCGGAAGACGTTGTGGTAGGCGCCCATCACCCAGATGGTGCCGTCCTTGCGCAGCACGCGGCGGCATTCGGTCAGCCATTCGCGCGTGAAGGCGTCATAGGCGCCGAGGTCGTCGAAGCGGTCCCAGGCATCGTCCACGCCATCGACCAGGCTGTCATCGGGCCGCCGCAGCGTGCCCTTCAGCTGAAGGTTGTATGGCGGGTCTGCGAAGATGGCGTGCACCGAGGCCGGCGGCAGATGCCGCAGCCACGCAATGCAGTCCCCGACCAGCACCTGGTCGAGCGGCGTGTCGATCTGCGTACCCACTGCGAAACCCCGTCCCCCGACGCGAAGGCCGCAGAATCGCTTGTGCGACTCGGCAGGTCAAGCAAACCGGAAGGCGGCCTGGTCGACGGGGCGGAAACCGCGACGGTGATGAGGGCTCGGCCCGAGGCTCTCGAGCGCGGCCAGGTGCGCCGCGGTGGGGTATCCGGCATGACGCGCGAAGCCGTAGCCGGGCCAGCGCGGGTCGAGCCGTGTCATTGCGCGGTCACGCACGACTTTCGCCAGGATGGAGGCGGCGGCGATTGACAGCGACAGCGCATCGCCGCCGATGACGCAGCGCACCCGGCAGGGCAGGCGCGGCGGCTGGTTGCCGTCCACCAGCGCGAGGTCGGGCAGCGTGCCCAGCCGCGCGACGGCGCGCGCCATGGCGATATGCGTCGCGCGCAGGATGTTGTGGGTGCCGATCTCGGCGGCGGAGGCGGCGCCGATGCCGAGATCCAGCAGGCCATCCCGCGCCGCTCCGCGAAGCGCAGCGAAGGCGGCGTCGCGGCGCGCCGCGGTCAGCTTCTTCGAATCGTCGATCAGCGAGGCGATCGCGCTGGGCGGGGCGCGCAGGAACACCACGGCCGCGGCCACCACCGGTCCGGCGAGTGGTCCGCGTCCGGCCTCATCCACCCCGGCGACACGGCCGGCGCCGGCTTCGAGGGCGAGGTCGGGACGCGGGGGCGGGGTGCGCATTGCGGGGCGGGGCTTCGTGCGGGAGAATCGCAGGACGGAGGATCAACGCATGACGAGTATCACGGCCAAGGGCCGCGCGGCGGCCTTTTGCGAGCGCTTCGGGCTGCGTCTGCCGATCCTGCTCGCCCCCATGGCGGGTTCGACGCCGGCGGCCTTGGCGAGCGCGGTCGCCAGTGCCGGGGGCATGGGCGCGCTGGGCGCACTCAACACCACGCCCGAGGGGATCGCCGACTGGGCGCGCGCCTTCCGCGCGACGTCGAACGGGTCGTTCCAGATCAATCTGTGGATCCCCGACCCGCCGCCGGTGCGCGACGCGGCGCGGGAGGAGGCGATGGTGGAGTACCTGTCGGGCCACGGCCCGCGCCCGTCGATCCCCGAAGGCCCGCTGCTGCCGGATTTCGCGGCGCAATGCGCGGCGATGCTGGCGGTCGGTCCGACGGTGATCTCCTCCATCATGGGCGTCTTCCCCGAGGATGTGGTCGCCGCGGCGAAGGCGCGCGGCATCGCCTGGTTCGCCACGGCGACGACGCTGGCCGAGGCGCGGGCGGCGGTCGCTGCCGGAGCGGATGCGATCCTCGCGCAGGGGGCCGAGGCGGGTGGGCATCGCGGTGCCTTCGACCATGCGGCGGCAGAGCATCAGCAGACCGGCGGCCTCGCCCTGATCCCGCGCTTCGCCGATGCGCTCGACGTGCCGGTGATCGCCACGGGCGGGATCGCCGATGCACGGGGCATCGCCGCGGCGCTGACGCTGGGCGCGAGTGCGGTGCAGATCGGCACTGGCTTCCTGCGCTGCCCGGAGGCAGCGATCCATCCGGCCTGGGCGGCAGCGATCGCGGCGGTCGAACCGGAAGGGACGACGCTGACGCGGGTGTTCTCCGGGCGGCTGGGGCGCGGCATCGCCAGCGCAGTGACCCGTGCCGCGCCGCCGGCGGCGGCCTACCCGATCCAGCGTGGCCTGTTCGCGCCGATCCGCGCGGCAGCGGAAAAGGCGAACAACCCCGAGGCGATGCAGATGTGGGCCGGCCAGGCAGCGCGGCTGGCATCCGCGGAACCCGCCGGAGACCTGACGACGCGCCTATGGGCGGAAACCCAGGCCCTGCTGCCATAGCGCTGCACGCCCCCGGCTCCAAAAGCCAAGAAACGGAGGGGGATTCGGGGGAGGTGTTCCTCCCCCGACCTTCACTTCGCCGCCCCGCGCGGCAGCAACACCCACCCCGCCATCCCGCCGGCCAGCGCCGTGCCCAGCAGCCCGAACCCGGCGCGATACGCTGCCTCCGGCCGTGCCCCGCCGACGTCCGGAAACAGCCCCACCACCGCCCCCATCGCCATCGGCAGCAATGCCGACCCCAGCACCTGCGCGAGGTTCACCGTCGTGGCTCCGCGCCCCACCAGGTGATCGGGGAACAGCGACCGGCCTTCCGCCACCACCAGCACCGGAAAGGCCGAGAACAACACCAGCAGCACCAGCAGGGCGACGGCGGCATCCAGCGGCGCGCCAGGCCACAGTGCCAGCGCGAACAGCGCCGCCGCGGCCAGCCCCGCCGCGACCGTCACGATGCCCCGCCGGCCGCCGACGCGCCGTTCCAGCGGACCGAGCGCCAGCAGCCCGGCCGGCATCGCGACCCCCATGGCCGCCAGCGCCCAACCGCGCCCGGCCGCGTCCAGACCGTGCACATCCGCCAGGTAAGGCCCTGCCCACAGCCCCAGCACCGTCGCCGCCGCCGCATAGCCGACCAAGTGCATCGACAGCACCCGCGCGAGCCCCGGTAGCCGCCAGATCGAGACTTGGCCGAGCAGCGCTTCCTTCAGTGTTTCAGGCTTGCGGTACACGGGTGGGCGGTCGGGCGGATCGTCCCGCACCAGCCGCCACCACAGCAGCAGGCAGCCGGCCGTCAGCAGCGCCGAGGCGCCGAGCGCCCCGCGCCACCCCAGCAGCCCCGACAGCGCGGCAAGCGGCGCGCCGGCCGCCAGGATGCCCATCTGCGACAGGGCGAAGACGCGCGACAGCGCCAGCGTCAGCGCGGCCCCGCGGTACCAACGCGCGCACAGCACGACCGCGGCCATGAAGGACGCGGCGCTGCCGAGCCCGATCAGGAACCGTGACGCCAGCAGCGTCGTCCCGGTGGTCGCCAGGGCCTGGAAGACGGAACCGGCCACCGCCAGGCCGGACAGCGCGCCCACCGTCCGCCGTGGCCCGGCGCGGTCCAGCGCGATGCCGACCGGCACCTGCGCCAGCAGCAGCGCGCCGAAGAACACGCCGTTGGCCGCGCCCAGCACGGCGGGGCTGAGCGCCAGTGCCGCGGTCAGGTCCGGCGCGATGACCCCCAGTGCCGCGCGATGGAACTGGCTCAGCCCCGTCATCGCCGCGAGTGCGACCAGCAGCCCGGTTGCCCCGGTCATGCGGCGGCGAGGCCGAGGCCCTCGCGCAGGCCGAGCAGGCCCGCTGGCGTGATCGCCACGCGGCGGCGCGCCAGCACGTCGCGGTCCCCGGTGCCGGGCAGCCGCCGCAGCCAGCCGCGGTCGAGCCAGGCGCTGGCGATTTCCCGGCCCAGGCCACCGGCCAGATGCGGGCGGCGTTCGGACCAGTCCATGCAGTCGCAGGCGAAGCGCGACGCCACCATGGCGCGGTCGAGATCGACCCCGGTGGCCGACAGCCTGGCCCGGCCTTCGTCGGAGGCCGCCCAGCCGCCGGAGATGGGCGTCAGCCAGCCGCTGCCGGTCAGCCGTTGATGCAGCGCGACGCCGAGCCGCCCGGCCAGATGGTTCCAGCACAGACGGGCCTCGCGCGCGGCTTCCCCGTGCTTCCACGGGCGCGGCGGGGCGAGGCGGGCGGCCAGGCCACCCAGCGTCTCGATCACCGCGGCGACTTCCTCGGAGGCAAGGCGATGATAGCGGTGGCGACCCTGGGCGTGGACGGCGATCAGGCCGCCTTCGGCGAGACGGGCGAGGTGGCCGCTCGCGGTCGCCGGCACCACGCCGGCAATGCGCGCAAGTTCACCGGCGGTCAGCGCATCGCCGCCCATCAGCGCGGCGAGCATGCGGGCGCGGGCGGGGTCGGCCATCAGGGCGGCGGTGGCGGCGAGCGGGCCGGGGGCGGTGGGGTCGGACATGCGGCGATCCTAGCCGCAATCCCATCGGGATGCTTCGGCCGGCGGCGAAGCAGGAACAACCATTGGTTGCCGATCGCGCGCGCTTGCCGGCCCGAGGCACGCCCGATCGCGCCGCGGCGTCGTGAATACGAGGTAATCCGGTGGCGCAACGGATGGCGGCATGCCTATCGTCCGCATATGGGTGGCGCAGGCCACGGTGTCGGCGCCACCAAGGCGGCCGGCTGCAAGGTCGGCCACACCAGGAGCAGCAGGCAATGCCGCGGCACGTTGTTGACGGCGCCATACTTCAATGCAGTTTCGGCACCACGCCATCGGTGATGGGCGTGCTGCCGCAGATGCGGGGCTGGAGCACCACGCCCGCCGCGACCATCCTCGACAATGTGCCCATGACGAACATTCGCCCGTTCGGCATGTGCATGAGCGTCGCCAACCCGCAGGTCGCGGCTGCCACCTCGGCCGCGCTGGGCGTGCTCACGCCGCAGCCCTGCATTCCCTGCACCGCGACGCCCTGGAAGCCGGGTGTGCCCAGCAATACCCTGGGCGGCACGCCGATCCTCAACGATACCTCGACGCTGCAATGCAACTGGGCGGGCGTGATCACCGTCACCGATGCGGGTCAGCAGACAGCGCAGGTTCCCTGACGGTTCCGGAGACGGCTCATGGCGCTGAAGCAGAAGGACCGTTTCCTGCGGTTCGAGACGGCCCTGACCAATCCCGACGGCGACGACGAGGATGACAACTTCGTCCTGATCCAGGCGCGCGGCGCGGAAGGCCTGTCCTTTCCCTACGCCTTCGACCTCGCGGCCATCGGACCGAAGACCAAGCGCCCCGACCCGGCACAGCTGATCGGCACGCGGGCGCGCTTCGGGATCAAGCACCTGATCAACGAGGGCAACGACGAGGATTTCGAATTCATCTTCCGGCACGGCCTGATCGAGACCTTCGCCGAGACCGGCCCGATGGGCGACTTCCGCTCCTATGCGATCCGCCTGGTGCCTGCCTTCAAGCTGACAGCCTACGAGACGCGCTTCCGTGTCTTCGAGGAGCGCACCCTTGAACAGATCCTGCGCGAGGTGCTGGCGCCCTATCCCGACGTCGAGCTCAACCTCAATCAATTGCGGGAGGAGGCGTCGGAGGTGATCCCGTACTGCGTGCAGTTCGGCGAGAGCACCTTCAACTTCGTCCACCGCCTGCTCGACCGCTTCGGCGCCTTCTACCGCTTCGAGCATGACCTCAATCCGCAGCGGGAAGTGATGGTGGTCGGCGGCCGCGGCGCGGTGCCGCCCACCCAGACCACGGTCGTGGACGTCGCCACCGGCGATCCGGGCGTGGGCGTGGTGACGGGCTTTCACCGCTCCTTCGTGGTCGCGACGCGCGCGGCCAAGGTCGGCAACTTCAATGAGATCAATCCTGCTACCCCCTTTCGGGGCCGGTCGGACATCGCGCCCGCCTACGACCTGATGTCCGACCACCCGATGCATGAGGCGGAGTCCTTCCCGGTGCCCGCTACCGTGTCGCCGGGCCCGCGCAACCATGCCGACCGCCGCATGCGCCAGAACGAAGGCGGCGTCTTCGGCATCGTCGGGCAGTCGCGGAATTCGCGCTTCCGCGCCGGCCACAAATTCATCGTCACGAAGGACGCCACCGCGGTCGAGGGTGCCGCGGACCAGGGTGCGGCCGGCAAGTCCTTCCTGCTCAAGACCTGTTCGATCTTCGCCTTCGACCATTCCGCGCTGGTCAGCACCGGGCAGAAGCTGTTCGACATGCTCAAGGGGCTGCTCGGCCTGGGGTCGGGCGACAAGGACGATGTGGCGACGGCGGCGGCCCAGTCGCTGCTCGACCAGATCAAGAAGGATGTCGACAGCGGCACAGAGATCTTCAACTGGCTGGACAAGCAGCCGGGCGCCAAGAACCCCTCCGGCCTGCCGGAATTCGTCGGCAATGCACTCGGCCTCGGCGGGTCGGCCGCGGCCGGCGCGATCCCGCTGCTGGTCGCCACCGCCAAGGGCGTGAAAGACCTGATCGAGAAATTCCTCACCGTGCCCGAAGGCATGTCGATCGCCTTCGAGGCGCTGCCGCTCGACGCGCCGCATCTGCGCGACGTGCTGCCGACACCGTCATCGACCAGGCCGGTCGCCTATGGGCCGCATCTGGCGATGGTGGTGGGGCCGGACGGCATCGACACGGCGCAGCGCGACATTTTCACCGATGCGCTGGGCCGCGTGCGCATCCGCTTCCCCTGGGACCCCGGGCCCGACAACCCCAACGACCCGATCGGGCAGGATGCAATCCTGACCGGACGCAACACCTGCTTCGTGCGTGTCTCCGACGGCTGGGCCGGGGAACGGCTCGGCCTGCAGTTCCTGCCTCGCATCGGGCAGGAGGTGGTGGTCGGCTTCATCGATGGCGACCCGGAGCGGCCGATGGTGGTCGGGCGCGCCTACAACGCCCGCGGGGGCACCAGCCACCTGCCGTTCCTGCCCGCCACGGCGCAGGGGAAGCAACTGTCGGTGCCGGCGGACCTCAAGGGGACGGAGACCGACCAGGCGACGCGGTCGGGCATCCGCACCAAGTCGACGCCGCGCAAGCCGGAAGGACAGTCGGGCTTCCATATGATGCGGCTGGACGACAAGCAGGGGGAGGAGCAGTTCCTCATCCGATCGGAGCGGAGGATGGACCAGACCGCCTTCGGGTCCCGCTTCGACAGCACGCGTGGCGACCTGCATGTCCTCGTCGGTGGCGCGCGGGAGGAAGGCAAGCCGCCGCCCGGCGGGTCGATCTTCACCACCGCGGGTGGCGAATACGACCTGCATGTCGGCAAGGACCAGTTCGAGAACATCGACAGCGCCATCAACATCACCGTCAAGACCGACAAGCTGCAGGATATCGGCGCCACCTGGGTGACCTATGCGAACACGATCGCCGCGATCAGCGCGGACGAGATCATCCTGCAGGCGAAGAAGAAGATCACGATCAAGGTCGGCGCATCGAGCGTCGTGGTCACCCCGTCCTCGGTCACCTGCGACGCGGCGATCTACAAGGAACAGCAAGGTGGTTCGCCCTCCGATGCGCCGAGTATCGAGCTGACTGACGCTGCCGACGCCGCGATGGCCGATCCGGGTGAGCCGCCGGACTTCCTCGCACGACTGCCCAAGGGCGGCGGCGGGCCGCGCCGCAAGCACAGCAAGGACCCCAAATTCGGCGCCTTCGTCACCCGCGGCTCCGACGGCACGCTGCTGGTTGGCGGCAAGCAGGATGGCGGCGACAGCGGGTTGCGGATCAAGACCGAGGACCCGGACTTCGCCGACCGCGTGATCAATGACCTCGACAAGCTGCACGACACCCCGGAAGGGCAGAAGAAGCTCAACGACGCCATCAACAGCGACAAGCCCACCATCATCAAGCAGCCCGACACGCCGACCGACCCGCCGAGCGCCAGCACCCAGGCGGACAACCCGGTCGATGCCGCGGCGGCCGGCTTCCCCACCGGCCAGAAGGGACCGGATGGCAAGCCGCTGCCCGGCACGGGAAAGGGGTCGGGCACGACCGTCACCTACGATCCGAAGGACTGGCCGCGGGAAGGCGATCCGGGCTCGCCCACCAGCGACGCCCAGCTCAGCGACATGCTCGACGACGCGGCCCGCAACCGCGACGGGCGGGCAGGGACCGTGCCGGGTGACACCTCGCCGAGCCCGCTGCCGCCTCCTCCACCGCCGCCGTTGGGCGGCCCCTGACGGCCGCGGGGTGGAGAACCGGCGATGGACAGCGGCACCATGAGCGGCGCGTTGCACCTCGTCTGCCGGCCGAACAAGGTCGCCGACGCCTTCACCTTCGCCTACCGGGCCGAGAACCAGGGGGCCGTGCCGCTGTATGTCATGGACGCGATGCCGAGCGTCGACCCGAAGACACGCGCCACGCGCGCCAATCCGCAGGCCGCGGTGGTGGTGCTGCGGGATGACGGGATCGCCGTGCTCGGCAAGTTCATCGCGCCCCTGCCGCAGGACCGCGTGCTGGTGGCGCCGGACCTGCCGCTGTGCACGCGCGTCGATCCCGGCCAGGCGATCGAGCGCGAACTGCGCGTACCGCTGCCCTTCGCCGAGGCGAGCCCGTATTTCGCCGACCTCCGGCTGCGCGAATACGAGGTGGCGGAGGTAACGGGCATCGTCTTCGCCATCGGCTTCTTCACCGTCGATACGCCAGGCCTCTATGCCGCGCCTCCTGCCTATGCGCCGCAGTATTACGTGCTTTCGGCGACGGTGGCGCCGGTGATGGCGGACCTCGCCTGGCAGATGCTGCCGGTGAAGAAGCTGGAGATCCTGAAGCGGACCGATGCCTTCCCGCGCGAACTGAAATCCCACCGTATGGCTGCTGAGAGGCCGGAATGATCGCCGTGATCTTCGAGGTCGAACCAGCGGCGGGGCGCGAGGACGATTACCTCGCCATCGCCGCGACGATGCGCGCGGCGCTGGAGCAGCAGCCGGGGTTCATCGCGGTCGAGCGGTTCCGCAGCATCACCAATCCCGGGAAACTGCTGTCGCTGTCGTTCTGGGAGGATGAGGCGGCGGTGCGCAGCTGGCGCTGCCATGCCGGGCATCGCGGCGCGCAGGCGGCGGGGCGCGGCGGTGTCTTCGCCGGGTTTCGGCTGCGCGTGGGTGGCGTGATCCGCGACTACGGGATGAATGAGCGGCGGGACGAGGCGCCGGCTGACAGCAATGCGGCGTGGGGGTTGTAGGTCAGCGCTCCAGCCAGCCCGCCAGCCGGCCCGGCGTTGCCGCCATGTCACTCTCCGCCCCGCAATAGGAGAAGCGCAGGAAGCGTGCCCCGCGGTCGCGATCGAAATCCAGCCCCGTGGTCGCGGCGATACCGGCCTTCTCCAGCATCTCCGCGCAGAAGGCCGCACTGTCATTGGTCAGGTGCCCGACATCGCACCACAGGTAGAAGGCGCCATCGGCCGCCGCGATGCTGGTGAATCCGGCCTTGGGCAGCCCTGCCAGCAACGCCGCACGGCTGCGGGCATAGGCCGCCTTGTTGGCCTCCAGTTCCTCGACGCAGTCCATCGCGGCCTCGGCCGCCACCTGCGCGATGTGCGGGGCGGAGATGAACATGTTCTGCGCCAGGCATTCCACCGGACGGACCAGGTCCTCGGGCAGCAGCAGCCAGCCGATGCGCCAGCCGGTCATGGACCAGTATTTCGAGAAGGAATTCACCACCACCGCGCTGTCGCTGAACGCCGCCGCGGTGCTCTCGGCGACGGTGCCCCAGGTCAGCCCGTGGTAGATCTCGTCGCTGATCAGCCGCACGTCATGGTCATGGCACCAGCGGGCGATGGCCTGCAATTCGGCCGGCGACAGCATGGTGCCCGCAGGGTTGCACGGGCTCGCCACGATCAGACCCTGCGGGCGCGGGTCCATCCTTTCCAGCATCGCGATGGTCGGCTGGAAGCGCGTGGACGCATCACAGGGCAGCAGCACCGGCTGCATGCCGAGTGCGGTCAGGATATTCGCGTAGGGCGGGTAGAAGGGCGCGGCCATGGCCACGCGGTCGCCAGGGTCGAAGGCGGCGAGGAAGGCCAGCGGGAAGGCCCCCGAGGCGCCGACGGTGACGGCGATGCGCGCCTCGCTCACGGTCGCACCGTAGTGATCGCGGTAGTGCCGCGCGATGCGGCTGCGCAGGGATCGCAGGCCGAAGGCCTCCGTGTAGCCCATCGGGCTGCCGGCCTGCAGGGCGCGGATCGCCGCTTCGGCCGCGCCGCGCGGGACGCCGGTGCCGGGCTGGCCGACCTCCATGCGGATGATCCCCGGTGCGCCCGGCGGCAGCGACGCGGCGCGCGCATTGGCCGCCGCGATCACGTCCATCACCAGGAAGGGCGGGGCATCGCCCGCCCGGCCGACCTTCATGGGGCGAAGGACCCGGTGGCGACGCCGCCGCCGCGCGGATCGGCCGCGGCAACGCAACTCGCATTGCCGCCGGGGATATAGGCCGGGCAGGACAGCGCCAGGCCGCGCCCGGGTTCCGGGATCGCGGCGAAGCCGCTTTCGAAGGGCTGGCGGCGCAGCGCGGTAGACAGCATGGTCGCCGCGGCGATGCCGGCCGCCTGCTGGCCGGTGCCCGCCGTGGCCATGCGGAAGCCACGCAATTCGCGGTTCGTCACCAGCGTCACGGCGAGCGGCGCCGGCGGCACCGTTCCCATCCCCGGTGCGGCGGCAAGCAGGATGCCGGTGCCCTCCGCGATGCGCCCCGTGCCGAACAGGTTGTTCATCGAAAAGGCGCAGGCGACCGCATTGCCGGCCGGGTCCATCGTCAGCAGCCCGGCGCTCGCGCCAGACATGCCGCCGCCGCCGAGCGGCGGATTGCCACCCTGGATCGCCTGGAAAGCAGCGGCCGTCCCAGCCGCGCCATCACCCGAGGCCGGCAGGAAGAAGGCGACGTCGTTGCCGACCGGCACGCGCACCGCATCCTGCACCTCGGCCCGGGCCTCACGCAGTTCGGGCGCGGTCAGGCCGCCGCCGGCGGTCACCGAGGCATCCTCGAGCCGTTGCGACAAACCGCCCTGGTACAATTCGCCGACGCCGCCGGAACGCATCTGAGCAAGCGTCGCACCGAGGTCGAGCTGGGTCAGGCGCTCCCCTCCGCGCAGCGGCCCGCCGCCACGCGCGCCGAAGACGCGACGCGCCTGCGGGTCGTTCAGCAGCGGGGCGGCGACGACCGCGAGGTCCTCGGCCAGGGCGGCGGAGACCTCGGTGCCGAAGCGGGCGAGGTCCTCGGCCGGACGGATCAGCTGTTCGAAGCGCAACTGCCCGCCGCGGGTGTGCAGCAGGAACAACCCGCGCGCCATCAAGGGCAGCGCCGCCGGCCGGTCCGTGCCGGGCGGCAACGCGGCGCGCGACCCGGCGGGGAAGGAAACCGCGATGACCTCCCGCAGCCTCACATTGTAGGCGAGGCAGGCACCACCACCGCCGATGCCGGCGCGCGACGGCAGCGTGACGCCCATGGCAAAGGCGCCGGCGATGGCAGCATCGACGGCGGTGCCGCCAGCCGACAGGATTTCGCGCGCGACCAACGCGGCGCGGGGTTCGTCGGCGACCGCCCCGCCCAGGAAGCCGGTGACGTAGCCCGGTGTCCCGATCGGCACGGTGGGCGTCCGGCTCCCGCCGAACCAGGACGAACAGCCCGACAGCAGCGCGGCGGCCGCCAGCAGCCCCGCGGCGCGGCGCACTGGCCGCCTGGCGGTGCGGCCGGCACGGTCGATGGCGCTGCTCGGTATGCTGGTGTTCATGCCCCTGACGCTCACTTCCCCTGCCGAGCGGCCCGCCGGGGCGGCGCCGGACTGAATCGGACGAAACCTTATCGGACGAACGCTTTCAAGCGCCGGGCCATAGACGCCTTCGCCACCAGCGGCAACCGCATGTTCATCCGCACCCGGTTCGATCGGCCGGCGGGCACCGGGCAGCCGGGCGGTTGAGCCGCCGCGCCCGGTCGCGCATTCTGCCCCGTGCGCCGGGCTGGGGCCCGCACTGGCGGGCCGGGCGGCGCGCGCCATATCGGGTGGGACTTGGGCCGCGCCGGCGCCGGGAGAAGAGCATGAGACGGACCTTCCTGCTGGCCGCGGCCGGTACACTCCTGGGCGGCCGCGCCATGGCGCAGGCCTTCTCCGATGCGCAGCGCGGCGAGATCGTCGAGATCCTGCGCGACGCCCTGCGACGCGACCCGTCCATTCTGCGCGAGGCCTTCGGCGCCTTGCAGGCGGCCGAGGAGCGCGACCGCGAGACCGCCCTGCGCGGGGCGATCGTGGAGAATCGCGAGGCCATCTTCGGCGTCGCCGGCGATCCGGTGCGTGGCAATCCGCGCGGCAACGTGACCATCGTCGAATTCTTCGACGCCCGCTGCCCGTACTGCAAGCGCCTGCATGCCGAGATGGGGCCGCTGCTGCGGCGCGATGGCAATATCCGCGTGGTGATGAAGGACCTGCCGATCCTCGGGCCGCAATCCGTGGTGGCGTCACGCGCGCTGCTCGCCGCGCAGCGCCAGGGCAAGTACCCCGAATTGTATGATGCGCTGATGTCGCTGCGCGGCGAACCGACCGATGCGGTGATCCGCAGCGAGGCCGAGCGGATCGGCATCGACTACGCGCGCATGCGGCGCGATATGGAGGATCCATCGATCCAGCAGCGGCTTGACAGCAATGTCGCGTTGGCGCGCACGCTGCGCATCGAGGGCACGCCCGCACTGATCATTGGCGACACGCTGGTGCCCGGCGCCATCCCGGTCGCCCAGATCGAACAGATGATCGCCGCCGAGCGGCAGCGCCGCCGATGACCGGCATGACCGCCTTCATCTGCGCCACCTGTGGGACGCAGCACGCGCCTTCCGCCGCGCCGCCTGCGTCCTGCGCGATCTGCGATGACCCGCGCCAATGGGTGCCCGCCGCCGGCCAGCCATGGACCACGATGGAGGCGCTGTCCCGCCGCCACGCGATCGGCTGGCGGGAGGTCGCGCCGGACCTGCTCGGCTGCGGCATGTTCCCCGATTTCGGCATCGCCCAGCGCGCCCTGCTGATCCGCACCCCGGCAGGGAATGTGCTGTGGGACTGCGTGGCACTGCTCGACCCGGCGACGGTGGCGATCATCAAGGCCATGGGCGGGCTCGCCGCGATCGCGATCAGCCATCCGCACTACTATGCGACCATGGTGGACTGGGCCCGGGCCTTCGACTGCCCGGTGCTGCTGCACGGCGCGGACCGGCGCTGGGTGATGCGGCCCGACCCGGCCATCCGCTTCTGGGAGGGCGATCGCCACGTCGTGCTGCCCGGCGTCACGCTGCACCGGCTCGGCGGGCATTTCGCCGGGGGGACCATCCTGCACTGGGCCGCCGGCCGGGGCGCGATCCTGACCGGCGATATCGCCTCGGTCACGCCGGACCGCCGGCACGTGTCCTTCATGTGGTCCTTTCCCAATTGGGTGCCGCTGCCCGCCGCCGAGGTGACGCGAATGGGCGTGGTGCTTGAGGCGCTCGATTTCGATGCGGTCCTGGGCGCCTGGTGGGACCGCGTGATCCCGACAGGGGGCAAGGCGGCGGTGCGGACCAGTGTCGCCCGCTATGTCGCGGCGGTGACCGGACCGGGGCCGCTCGGCGCCTGAATGCCGCAGTTTCCATCTTGGCGTCGCGCCAGAAACTGCTACGACAGCGCAGCGCCAGTCACATTTCATGAAAAATGAGACGATTCCACGGTGTCTGAAACCCATCGCCAGCGCGACCAGGGAGAACCCGGATGAGCGGCGATGCTTCCGACAACGTGGTGTGCTTCGCCGAGGGCACCCTGATCATGACCCCTGCGGGCGAGGTGCCGGTCGAGCGCCTGCGCGCCGGCGACATGGTTGTGACGCCGGGGGCGTCCGCCCCTTTCGCGCCGCTGCTGTGGGTGGGAAGCCTGCACATCGACCTGGCCCGCCAGTGCGAACCGACACGGGTGGCACCGGTGATGATCAAGGCCGGCGCCCTGGCCGAGGGCGTGCCCTTCCGCAACCTGCATGTCAGCCCCGACCACGGGCTGCTGATCGACGGGGTGCTGGTCCCGGCGCGGTTGCTGCTCAACGGCATCACGGTCGTGCAGCAGAACTGGCTGCGGGAAGTGACCTATCATCATCTGGAACTGGCGCGGCATGAGGTGGTGGTCAGCGAGGGCGCGCTGACCGAAAGCTACCTTGATGACCGCAACCGGCACCTGTTCGGCAATCCTGCCATTGTTGTGCTGGGCCTGGAGCTGGCGACCGGGCGTGCCGCGGGGCGCCAGCCCGATACCTGCGCGCCGGTCGTGGCCGAAGGCGATGCGGCGCTGGCGGCGATCCGGCGGCGCATCGGCGCGCGGGCGGGGTATCTGCAGGTTCGCCGCAATCGCGCGTGACTGGCCGCGCCGGTGCGGGATGGACGCGGTGGCCGGCCGGTGTAGCGTCGGCCGTGACGCGGGCAATGGGGCAAGCCGGTGATGAGGGCCGCTGGACCGGAGCGTGAACCAGGCCCGCAGGGCGCACCGTGACCATCGCGGCCGCGCGCTTTGCCGTCCGCCAGGTCGATGGGCGGCACCTGGCGATGGGCCTGGCGCTGCCCTACCTTGCGGCCCGGCAGCCTTTCGCGGCGTTCCAGGCCGGCGAACTGACGCGCACCGTCGCGGGGCAGATCCTGCGCGGACATTACCTGATGGCGTTCGAGGGCGCGCGGCTGGTCGGCTATCTCGGCTGGGCCTGCTACAGCCCCGCCGACGCGGCCGCCTACGCCGCCAGCCTGGAGGCGCCGCCCGACAGCCGCGCCAACGGCCAGGGTGTCGTCTGGCTGCTGATGGCGGCCGCCACCATGCCCGAGGCGCTGGACACGATGCTGCGCGACGGGCGCCGTCGCTATGCGGGATGGCGGGCGATGGGCGTGCGCCACCGGCGCAACGGCCGTGTCGTGGTATTCGACCAGCCGATCCGCCTGCGCGACGCCAACGCCCAGGTCAGGCCCGAAAACTAGACGAAGCCAACGATATTGGTGTTGTCCGATGTATGCGGATCCGAGCCATCATGAATTGTTTCGCAATCACCTGTCGCCGCGCGGCGCAAGGTCGCGAGACATGTCTGCCGCCGCCGGGCGGTGTCCGGACGCGGATCGATGACTGAGGCCCGGCGGCCGGTCGGGACGCAACCGTGCATCGGGGGCCGCAGATGGCATTGTTCAACGGTGACGACGTCAACAACACGCTGTCCGGTGGCGCCTTGATTCCCTGTTCGGCGGCACAGGGGCCGACACGCTCGACGGCTGCGACAGCGTCGAAGGCGGCGCGGGTGCCGACAGCCTGCTCGGCGGCAGCGAGGACTTTCTCTCCTACGCCTCCGACACCGCGGGAGTGACGATCGACCTCGCTGCCCGCACCACCGCCGGCGGCGACGCGGCGGGCGACACCTACAGCGCGGCCTTCGACAGCGTCATCGGCGGCTCAGGCCGCGATGTCCTGCGCGGCGACGCGGATGCCGACAACCTCATCGGCGGGGATGGCGACGACCTCATCGAGGGCCGCATCAATGCGGTCGGCATCAACGATAACCTGAGCGACTGGGCGGGGCGGGGGCGGACCAGTTCCGTCTGGGCGCCGTGTCGGACAGCACGCCCGGGCAGCGGGATGTGGTGCTGGACTTCACCTTCGATGCGACGAACGGCTTCGACCGCGTGGACCTGCGGCTGATCGACACGGACCCGGTCGCACCGCTGGACCAGGGTTTCACCTATATCGGCGGCGCTGCCTTCGGTGCGACCGGTGTGGCGCAACCTCGTGTGACGGCGATCAAGGCAGGCGTGCAACTGGCCGAGGGCGATGTGAATGGCGACGGCACGACGGACCTCGCGGTCGAGATCCACACAGCAGCCGCACCCGTCGCGGGGTGGTTCCTTATTGTGACGTGGCGGCCTATGGCGCGATGAAGCCCGCGCGGCGGTGGGTGCCGTCGCAATAGGGCTGCTTGGCCGATTTGCCGCAGCGGCAGAGGAAGACCTGCATCGTGCGGTCGGTGACTTCGCCGGCCTCGTTCAGCATGACCAGCGGGCCGGTCACCTTTACCGGCCCGTTCGGCTGGGGTGCCAGGTCGATCGCGGCCGGCGCATCGGGCAGCGCCACGCCGTCGCGGTGCGGCCCATCCCCGGTCAGGCTGCAAGCTGCCGTGTTGTGACTTTCATCACACCACGGCTTGGTCTTCGAATGGCCGCAGCGGCACAGCCAGGCTTCCGCGCCGACTGCCGACCCCGCCAGATGCAGGTCGCCGCGCAGTTCCAGCGGGCCATCCTTGTGCAGGCGCGCTGTCGCGTGTTCCGTCGCCATGGCCCTTCCTCTCCGCCTCGCCACGGATGGACGAGTGTGCTGGCCTGTATACACTGTTGCCGTGCATTCCTTGTCGTTTCGCCGCAGCCACATGCAGCATCGCGTCGTGTTCCTGCAGGCGACCGGTGCAGGTGATCGTGCGCCATGAGCGATGAAGCGACGGTGCAGAACTGGGCCACGACGCCGCCGGTTGTACCAGTGAACATTCCGGCACCGGATCTGCGACCTTGGCTGGCGGGCAATACGGGCATCGCCGGCGCGTGGTCCTTCGTGGCGGAACGCCCTGGCCCGCACCTCGCCTTGACCGCCATCGTCCATGGCAACGAGATCGCCGGGGCCACGGTGCTCGACCGCTGGCTGCGCGAGGGCATCCGCCCGGCGCGAGGCAGGCTGAGCATGGTCTTCGTGAATCTCGCCGCCTTCGGGCGCTTCGACCCGGACGATCCGACCGCGTCGCGCTACCTCGATGAGGATATGAATCGCCTGTGGGACCGCGCGACGCTCGACGGCCCCCGGCGTTCGGCGGAATTGCGCCGCGCGCGCGACCTGCGTCCGCTGATCGACACGGTGGACCTGCTGGGCGACCTGCATTCCATGTTGTGGAAGTCCGACCCGCTGATCCTGACCGGAGAAACGGAGAAGGCCGCGCGGCTTGGCATGGCGATCGGCGTGCCGCCGACGGTGGTGTCCGACAGCGGCCATGCCGGCGGGCGGCGCGTCATCGACTATGATCGCTTCGCCGATCCGGCCACCGAACCGACGGCCGTGCTGATCGAAGCCGGCGAGCATTGGGAACCGGCCACCGTCGCGCGCATGGAACGTGCCGCCGCCCGCCTGCTGCGCCATGCGGGCATGGCGCAGCCCGGCCAGGCGCTGGCCACCGAGACCATGCCGCCCAGGCCCCGCCGCGCGCGGGTGACGCGTACCGTGACGGTGCGCAGCCGCGCCTTCACCTTCCTGCGCGAATTCCGCGGCGGCGAGGTGATCCCTGCCCGCAACACGCTGATCGCGCTGGATGGGGAGGACGAGATCCGCACCCCTCATGATGATTGCCTGCTGGTGATGCCGACGCCGATCGTCCATCGCGGCCATACGGCGGTACGGCTGGCGCAGTTCATCGACGATCGCTGAAAGCGATCGTCGAGAGTGTTTGTTTGATCCCTCAGACGGCGGGCGGCGGGCATCCGCCCGCCTTGCCTTCGCGCCCTTCGCTGACGCGCCCGGAGGGGCAGGCGGTCTGGGCGCGGTCGCGCTTCGCGCTCGCGGATCGAGGCAGGGCCTCGATCCGTTTTGCATGTCCCTCAGACGGCGGGCGCGGCGTGTCGGGGCCTGAATTGCGGGGGCGGGGCTTCGCTCCAGTGCTGCAGAAGGGGGGCTTGTGCGGCGGGCCGGGCCGCGCTTGCTTGGCGCCCAGCCAGATCCTTTGGGGGGAATAGCCATGGCCGGCCCGAAACTGATCACCTTCGCCGATGCCGCGGGCAGCCGCGCGGGGGTCCTGCTCGATGGCGGGCGCGTGCTTGATCTTGCCGCGGCCATGCCGCCGGCGCGCGACATGCTCGGCCTGATCGAAGCCGGTCCGGCGATGCTTGCGGCCGTGCGGGTGCTGGCGGCGAACCCGCCTGCCGCCGCGGTGCTGCCGCTCGACAAGGTCGCGCTGCAGGCGCCGATCCCGCGCCCGCGCCGCAATGTCTTCTGCGTCGGGCGCAACTACATGGACCATGTCGCCGAGGGCGACCGCACCCGCGGCATCACCAATTCCGAGGTGCCGAAATTCCCGCAATTCTTCACCAAGGCGCCGGACACCGTCATCGCGCCCGGCGCGCTGGTGCCAAGCCATACCGGCGTCACCGAATGGCTGGACTACGAGGTCGAACTGGTCGCCGTGATCGGCACGGCCGGGCGCGACATTCCGAAGGACAAGGCGCTCGACCACGTCTTCGGCTGGACCATCGGCAATGACGTGACGGGGCGCGAATTGCAGCGCCGCCATGGGCAGTGGTTCAAGGGCAAGTCGCTCGACCGCTCCTGCCCGATGGGGCCGGTGATCGTGCCGCGCGCGGATCTTGATGCCTCGGACCTCGCCATTGGGCTGAAGCTGAATGGCGAGCAGCGTCAGTCGTCGCGCACCTCGAAGATGATCTTCGACGTGAAGGAGATCATCCATCAGCTGTCGGCCGGCTTCACCCTGCTGCCGGGTGACGTGATCATGACCGGCACGCCCGAAGGCGTGGGCTACGCCATGCAGCCGCCGCAGACGATGAAGACCGGCGACGTGATGGAACTGACCATCGAGGGCATCGGCACGCTGACCAACGCCATCGGTGCCTGAACCGGTGCCGGAGGTCTGCCTGACCTTCGACAACGGACCCGAGCCTGAGGTCACGCCCGGTGTGCTGGCGGTGCTCGCGCGCCGCCGCATCCGGGCGATCTTCTTCCTGGTCGGGCAGAAGCTGCGCGACCCAGTCGCGCGCGCCTGCGCCGAGCGCGCGAAGGCCGAAGGCCACGCCATCGGCAACCATACGCTGACGCATGGCGCGCCGCTCGGCACCCGCAGCGCGGCCGAGGCGGTTGCCGAGATCGCCGAAACCGACGCGCTGCTTGGCGTGCTGCACGGGCCTGACAGGCTGTTCCGCCCGAATGGCGGCGGTGGCCGGCTCGGGCCGCATCTGCTGAACCGGGCGGCGGCGGACCACCTGGTCGCGAATCGCCATACGGTGCTGCTGTGGAATGCCGTGCCGGGGGATTTTCGCGACCCGGATGGCTGGGCGGCCACGGCGCACGGGATGCTGCGCGCGACGGCCGAAACCGTGGTGCTGGTGCTGCACGACCAGGCGAATGGCGCGATGCGCCATCTCGACCGGTTCCTGGGCGAGGCCGTCCAGGCTGGCGCGCGTTTCGGCGCGACGCCGCCGGACACCTGCGTACCGATGCGGCGCGGCGTGCCCGGCGCCGACCTGGCGCGTTACGTCACATAGGCGGTCAGGATCGCCGCGCCCGCTTCCCCGACTGCCGCGCGCCACTGCCCGATCGCCCCGCCCGCCGCGCCGCGCAGGGCTGCGCGCAGCGCTGCATCCGGGTCGTGGATGGCAACCCGATTGTCCCGCATGACGCGGCGATTGGCGTCCAGCCGGCCGACGATGGCCTGCCATTGCCGGGCCTCGGTCTCGGCCCCCGCCTGGGTCACCGCGTCGCGCTGCGCTGGTGTCAATTCGGCCAGACGAGCATTCGACGCGAAGCCCAGCGACAACGGCCAGGCGTAGTTCAACTCGGTGAAATTCGGCAGCCAGCGCCACAACTGCCGGCCCGCGCCGCCATCGCCCGAGGACAGCACCGCATCCAGCGTGCCGGCCTCAAGCCGCGCATTGACCTCGGCGAAGGACAGCACCTCGGCGGTGGCGCCTGCGGCGCGCAGCACCTCGGTGCCGGTCGCGTCATAGGTGCGCACGCGCAGCCCGCGCAGATCCTCGGGGCCGGGCACCTTGTTGCGTGTCCACAGGCCCGATGGCGGCCATGGCGTGGTCCACAGCAGCGTCGCGCCATGTTTCGCCAGGGCCGCGACGTAGTGCGGCCGGGCGAGGTCGCGCAGCCGCGCCGCATCGGCGTGGGACGCGGTCAGGAAGGGCAGGGAGGAGAGCAGGAACAGCGGATCGACGGCATTCATCGACCCCGCGAAGGAATCGACCGCGGCGAAGCGCCCTTCGGCAAGCGCGGTCAGCGCGGCGGCGGACCGATAGCCACCCGGCCCATCGGTGGCCGCCGTGACTGGCACGCCGCGCGCCGTGGCGGCGGCGGCGAAATGGGTCACCCCTTCGCCGGGGATCGAGGTGGCCGGGTATTCGGTCGCGACCGTCCAGCCCGGCGACTGCGCCCGCGCGGTGCCGATGACGAGCGCCGGTGCGGCAAGGATCAGGCGGCGGGCGAGGGGCATGGCAGGGCTACTCCGGATGCAGGGGCCTGGCGGGGATGCCGGCGACCGTGACCCCCGCGGGGACATCGGCCAGCACGGCCGCCCCCGCGCCGATGATGGCCCCCGCGCCGATGATCACGCCAGGGCGGATCACCGCGCCGGCGCCGACCATCGCACCGGCGCCGATGTGCACGCCGCCCGCCAGCACGGCGCCAGGCGCGACATGGGCGGCGTCCTCCAGGATGCAATCGTGTTCGACGATGGCGCCCGTGTTCACCAGGACCAGGCGGCCGATCCGCGCATCCGGCCCGATGACGGCGCGCGCCAGGACCGCCGTGCCTTCGCCAAGCATGGCGCCGTGCCCGAGGATGGCGCCCGGATGCACCAGCGCCGGCAGGGTGAAGCCGGCTGCGCGCAGCCGCTGGGCCGCGGCGCTGCGCTGGGTATTGCTGCCGATCGCCGGGTGGGCGTGGGCGATGCCCGATCGCGCCAGCGACGGCAGCACCGTTTCATCGCCGAGCACGGGGATGCCGAGCAGCGAAGCGACCTTCGGCGCCGCATCGACCACGCCGGCCACCTGCCAGCCGCCATGCGCCAGCACCAGGTCGAGCACCGCCTTGCCGTGCCCGCCCGCCCCCAGCACCAGGATCGCCGGCTTCCCATCACCCATCGCCACACCCTACACGGAAGCCATGCGCGCCATCACCTTGCCGCGCGAAGGACACTAGACTGGGCCGGCTTGCCCGACCGGAGGAGACGGATGCGCATCCTGGCTGTCCTTGTCGCACTCGTGGCGCTGCTGGCGGGCGCTGCGCCGGCCCAGGCGCAGAACCGATTCTGGCTGCAGAACAACACCGGCCAGACGATCGTGGCGGCCAATGTCTCGCCATCGCGCGTGCAGGAATGGGGGCCGAACATCCTGGCGCAGGGGCCGGTGCGGCCGGGGATGCAGGTCTGGGTCGAACCGACCTTCCCCGACTGCTACCTGGACATCAAGGTGCGCTTCGCCGACGGGACCGAGGATGGGCAACTGGGTGTGCATGCCTGCACCCTGTCGCGCATCACCTTCGGTCAGGATGTGCCGTTCGCGCCCACGCCGCCTCCGCCGGTCGAACGCGTGATCAACAATCCGTCCTTCACCTTCGTCAACCGGACGGGGGAGACGATTCGAGAGATCTACGTCTCGCTGACCAGCACGCGGAGTTGGGGCCAGGATCGGCTGGGGCCGCGCCAGATCCTGCCGCCCGGGGCGTCGATGCCGATCAGCCTGCCGCGCGGGGAGGTCTGCACGGCGGATATGCGGGTGGTGTTCATGGACGGGCGCATCATGGAACAGCGCAACGTCGAAACCTGCCGCATCCGCGAATTCGTCTGGCGGTAGGGCGGGAGGGGCCAGGCCCCTCCCGTGTCGGTCTCAGCCCTCGCGCTGCTTGCGCGCGCGCAGCGCCGCCGGGCGCGTCAGGCAGGTGTCGAGCCACGCCTTCACCTTGGGGAAGGGCGCGAGATCATACTTGTTCGCCCAGGGCGCATACAGCACGCAGGCGAGGTTCAGGTCGGCCACCGTGAAATCCTTGCCCAGCAGGAAGGGCCGGTCCGCCAGCACGCTCTCCAGCACGGCCAGGCGCAGGTCCAGCGCCTCCTTCCCCGCCGCCGCTTCGGACGCGACGCGCTCGGCTTCCGGCTTGAGGTAGGTGTTGTAGCCCCAGCGCATGACGTGGGCCTCGACCTCGGTCCCGGTCCACAGCGACCACTGCATGACGCGCGACGCATCGTTGCCCGCGGGCATCAGCGGCGCGCCGGCCTTGGATGCGATGTGCAGGTTGATCGCCAGGCTCTCGAACAGCACGAGGTCGCCGTCTTCCAGCGCCGGGATCTTGTTGTTCGGATTGATCGCCAGCGGGCGTTCCAGCTTGAAGCCGGGGGCGAAACCGAGCGGGACGACCTCATAGGGCAGGCCCGATTCCTCCGCCGCCCAGATGCAGCGGAAGGCGCGGGAGCGCGGAACGCCGTGGATTTTCAGCATGGATTGGTTTCCGTTTCCTGGGTAATCCGACCGCATCTACCGCAGCGTCCGAGTCCGGCCCAGGGGCCTCCAAGCGCGAGGGCCGCTGCCCAGATTTCGGGAAATTCATCACGATAACGGATTGGTGTGTGGATTCGACACACTCCGAACTTTTCGACCCAGCTAAATTAGCGCTCACTTGTCCTTGAGCCGGACTCCGCGCTAGTCCCTGCAGCCGTTGGTTGCAGGGGGGAGTTCTGATGCGGCCGTTGCGTGTAGGATTGCCTGGTGAGGCGGGCCTGAATTCTGTTGACCTGCCCGATCTTGCCGACGTCTCTCCGCCGCCCGGCGCAGGCCGCGTCGAAGAGGTGCTGGTCCACACCGCTCGGGATGCCGTGCTCGGCGGACCGGCGGGGCAGGTGGCGCCGGTGTTCCAGGCCCTGCTGCCGGACGGCATGCCGGGCGCCCAGGCTCTGCAGCCCCAGGCGATCACCTTCGATCCCGGTTTCGTGCTGACGACGGTTCCCACCGACGGTGTCGGTGTATCCCTTGGCGACACGTTCCGCCTGCACAGCAATCCGACGTCGACCTACAAGGTCTATCTCGACTTTGACGGCCACACGACGACGGGCACCCAGTGGAACTCCTACTGGGGCACCAGCAGCTTCTATTCCGCCGCCTTCTCGACCGATGGGTCGGAGTCCTTCAACACCACCGAGCTGACGAGCATCCAGCAGGTCTGGCAGAAGGTCGCGGAGTACTTCGCGCCCTTCAACATCGATGTGACGACCGAGGACCCCGGCGCCGCCGGCCTGACCCGGTCGGGCACCGGCGACAATGCCTTCGGCATCCGCGTCGTCATCACCGACACGGCGCGCGACGGCTCCGGCGGGGTCGCCTGGATCGGCTCCTTCGACTGGAGCACGGGCGAGGCGGCTTTCGTCTATGCCAACAACCTCGGCCCCGACAGCGCACGCTACATCGCCGACGCCGCGGCACATGAGGCGGGGCACTCGCTCGGCCTGTCGCATGACGGCCAGACGGGCACCGAATACTACTACGGCCATGGGAGCGGGACGACGAGCTGGGCGCCGGTGATGGGCGCGGGCTACAGCGCCAACGTCGTCCAATGGAGCAAGGGGCAGTATTACGGCGCGACGCAGACCCAGGACGACCTCAGCATCATCACGACGCAGAATTTCGGCGTCGGCTATGCCGCTGACACGGCGGGAGGCACCCTCGCCACCGCCGCGACGCTCAGCGGGACCAATACGGGCGGCACCACGACAGTCGCGACCTGGGGCGTGATCTCGGGCTCGGGCGCGACCAACGATGTGGACATGTTCCGCTTCGACGTCTCGGCGGGCGGCAGCGTCAACCTGACCATCGATGCCGTCACGCGCGTCTATGTCACCGGCAGCACGACGCCGATCTACGACCAGTCCTCCTTCTCCATGCTCGACCTCTCGGCGACGCTCTACAACGCCGCCGGCGGGGTCGTCACCGCGTCGAACGACCCGTCGCGGCTCGATGCGGTGATCAGCGTCTCGGGCCTCGCGGCGGGGTCCTACTACCTCGCGCTCGATGGTGTAGGCGTGGGCGACCCGATGTCGTCGTCGCCGACCGGCTATACCGAATACGGCTCGCTCGGGCAGTACATGATCCGTGGGACCTACTCGACTGGCACCACGGCTCCGCCGCCTGCCGGCGTGCTCAGCGTGGACCGCAGCGCGGTCACCACGGGGGAGGGCGGCAGCGCGGCGACCTTCCGCGTCTTCCTGGCCAACACCGATGCATCGACGCCCGACAGCGTCACCGTGCAGATCGGCGGCCTCGACGCGACTGAAGGCAAGCTCGGCGCCGCCAGCGTGGTGCTGACGCGTGCCACCGGCTTCGTGGCCGATGTCGCCCTGACCGGCGTGAACGACCGCGACGATGACGGCAGCGGCGCCTATGGCCTCAGCCTCACCACCGACGCCTTCGGCAGCGCGTCGGTCGGCGTGACCAATCTCGACAATGATTTCGCGACGGCGAGCGCCGGCGCGCGCGGCACCAGCCTGGGCACCTGGAAGAAGGCGCCGACGGCGGCGAGCGCGACCCTAGCCTCGCTCGCGAAGGATGACGGCGCGTCGATGACGCTCACCGAAGGCACCGTCGGCCAGAATGCGCGGCTGGAATGGCAGTGGCAGTTCACCGGCCTGACGGCGGGCGGCAAGGTGGTCCATCTGGACGCCACGGCGGCGGCGGAGGCCATGACCTTCCAGTACTCGACCAATGGGACGAACTGGCAGAACATCGATGGCGGCTCTACCGCGCACACCTCGTGGAAGGGCGACTACGACGTGACCGCGACCGGCAGCACGCTGTGGGTCCGCGTGATCGATTCTATCGCCACGGGGGATGCGTCGCGCAGCACCGTGTCGATCGACGTGCTGACGATCGAGGATGCCGGTTCGGTCACGCCGCCGACCTGGTTCATCTGATACCGGAGCCGTCTCCGCTCGCCCTTGCAGGCGGCAACAGCTCCCGCCCGATCAGGTGATCACACCTGGTCGGGATCGGCCCCAGGCGGCATGATGCGTCAGTCGCGTGGAGCCTGATCCCGCGCGAGCCCGTGTGCCAGCGCCTCCACTGCGCCGTGGAAGCGCCGCAGCAGCAGCACCCAGATCACCAGCAGCGGCACGGCCCAGAGCGCACCGAAGGCGCCCCCGGCCAGCGCCGCGCAGGCGACCCAGCCGAGGCCCATCAGCATGCCTGACCGCAACACCCCGATGAGGGGATGCGCAGTGCTGGCCTGCGGCGTCGTCACATGCCGCCGATGTAGTTCGGGCCGCCGCTGCCCTCAGGCGTGCACCAGTCGATGTTCTGCGTCGGGTCCTTGATGTCGCAGGTTTTGCAGTGGACGCAGTTCTGCGCGTTGATCTGCAGCCGCGGCTGCCCTTCCTCGACGCCGACGGCCTCATAGACGCCGGCGGGGCAATACCGGCTTTCCGGGCTGCCGAAGGTGTCCCAGTTCACGCCCTTCCAGCGCGATGGGTCCTTCAGCTTCAGATGCGCGGGCTGGTCTTCCTCATGGTTGGTGTTCGACAGGAACACCGAGGAGAGACGGTCGAAGGAGATCACGCCATCGGGCTTCGGATAGGCGATCTTCGGCGCGTCCGATCCCTTCTTCAGCTGCGAATGATCGTCGTGATGCGCCAGCGTCCAGGGCGACTTGCCACGGAACACATAGGTTTCGAGCGCGGCATTCACCATCCCGCCCCACAGGCCGAACTTGGCGAAGCCGGGACGGATGTTGCGCACGCCTTCCAACTCGCTCCAGACCCAGGAGGCGCGCAGATTGGCCGGATAGGCTTCGAGCACGGGAGCGCGCTCCTCGGCCTTCAGCGCCTCGGCGATCGCTTCCGCGGCGACCATGCCGGACTTCATGGATGTATGCGTGCCCTTGATCTTCGGCACGTTCAGGAAGCCGGCGGAATCACCGATGATGGCGCCGCCGGGGAAGACCAGCTTCGGGATGGACTGGAAGCCGCCTTCGTTCAGCGCGCGCGCGCCATAGGCGATGCGCTTGCCGCCCTCCAGCATCGCCTTGACGGCGGGGTGGTGCTTGAAGCGCTGGAACTCGTCGAAGGGCGACAGCCACGGGTTGGTGTAGTCCAGCCCGACGACGAAGCCGATGCTCACCAGGTTCTCGCCGAGCATGTACAGCCAGGACCCGCCATAGGTGTCGGACTTCACCGGCCAGCCCACCGAATGCCAGATCAGGCCGGGCGTGTGCTTCTCCTTCGGGATCTCCCACAGCTCCTTCATGCCAAGGCCGAAGGTCTGCGGCTGCACGCCCTCGCGGAGGTTGTAGGTCTCGAACAGCTTCTTGGTCAGCGAGCCGCGGCAGCCCTCGGCGAACAGCGTGTAGGTGGCGCGCAGTTCCATGCCCGGCTGGTAGTTCGGGCCTTCCTCGCCGTCCTTCGTGATCCCCATGACGCCGGCGACGACGCCCTTCACCTGGCCATCCTCGATCAGCGTCTCCGACGCCGCGAAGCCCGGATAGATCTCCACGCCCAGCGCCTCGGCCTTGGCTCCCAGCCAGCGGCACACATTGCCCAGGCTGACGATGTAGTTGCCATGGTTGTTCATCTGCGGCGGCGTCGGCAGCTTGAAGGCCTTCGTCTCCGTCAGGAACATGAAGCGGTCGTCCTTGGCGGGGGTCGCCAGGGCGGGCGGGTCGTCGCGCCAATCGGGGATCAGCTCATCCAATGCGCGCGGTTCGAGCACGGCGCCCGACAGGATATGCGCGCCGATCTCGCTGCCCTTCTCGACCAGGCAGACCGTGGCGTCCGGGCTGAGCTGCTTGAGGCGGATCGCGGCGGCGAGCCCGGCCGGGCCACCCCCCACGATCAGCACGTCGAATTCCATCGCCTCGCGCTCTACGGACATGTCCCCGTCGTCTCCTGCCAAGAGCAGATCCCGTCCCGGTGGAAGCACCCGGACGGGCGAAGATGCTCGCTCAAACAAAAACCTGGGCGGTCCCAGCCAGGGGAACCGCTCTCGTGGCGTCCATCTAGCCGCAGCCCGGGTTGCACGGAACCCCGCGCGGGGCCGATATGGAAAGGATGGAGCATGATCGGGCGGCGCTTCTCGCCGCACTTGCGCTGCAACTGGACTGGGGGGCGGAGGAGGCGCTGGCCGAGGCGCCGCCGGATCGCAGCGCGGTCACGCGCGCTGCGGCCGCCAGCGTGCCCGCGCGGCCCATGCCGGTCGCCGGCCCCGCCGCGGAAGCCCCGCGCCAGGCTGCCACCCCGCGGGCCGTCGTCACCCTGCCGCCCATGGCCGCCCCGCCGGCTGCCGGCCGCGCTGCCGAGGCCGCCGCGGCTGCGACGAGCCTTGAAGCCCTGCGCGAGGCGATCCGCGCCTTCGACGGGTCCCCGCTGCGGGAGACCGCGACCAACCTGGTCTTCGCCGATGGCGACCCCGGTGCCGGCCTGATGCTGATCGGCGAGGCGCCGGGCGGCGAGGAGGACCGGATCGGCCGGCCCTTCGTCGGGCCGTCGGGGCAGTTGCTCGACCGCATGTTCGCCTCGATCGGGCTGAAGCGCGACGAGGGCGGCTTCTACATCGTCAACATCCTGCCCTGGCGCCCGCCGGGCAACCGCACGCCGACCGATGCCGAGATATCGCTGTTCGTTCCCTTCGTGCTGCGCCACATCGCCCTGGTGAAGCCGCGTCACCTGGTGCTGCTCGGCGGCACCTCGGCCAAGGCGCTGCTGCGGGTGAAGGAGGGCATCACCCGGCTGCGCGGCAAATGGCACCAGGTCGCGGTCGAGGGGCTCGGCGAGGTGCCCGCCCTGGCCACGCTGCATCCGGCGTATCTGCTGCGCACCCCGGCCGCCAAGCGCGATGCCTGGTCCGATCTGCTTTTGTTGCACCGCAGCATCACGTCTTGATCGCGAGACGACAGGTGCAGGACCCAGGCCAACCCCCTGAGAGGGTTCAGTGCGGTCTCGAAATGCGCGAATCGTCCCGATCATCGGAGTTGCGTCGTTTGCGCAACGCTCGTTAGTCGCGACTCGCCATGCGCGCGATCTGCCCCATGGCCCGCCATGTACCGGCGGCCCTCGCGGCTGTCGTCGGTACTCCGCTACTGCTCGGAACCCCCCTTCCGGCCGTGGCGCAGCGGGCCGCCCAGACCGCCTCGGCCGCTCCCGAACTACCCATTGCGGGCGGCGGGGCGGCAGGGCTGCCGCATCCGCTCGCCCCCGCCGATGCCACGCGCATCGCCCGTATCTTCCTGTTGCAGGTCCAGGGCCAGCAGGCCGCGGCACTTCGCGAGCATGAGGCGCTGAGCGATCACCGCCTTGATGGGCCGATCCTGGCCGATCGCTGGCTTGGCCCGCAGGCCGCCGCGCCGCGCCCGGAGGACCTTCGAGCCTGGCTCGCCCGCCATGCCGATGAACCGGATGCGCCGCGTATCCACGCCCTGTTGGCGCGGATCTCGCCCCAGGGCGCTGCCCTGCCGCCGGCCCCCGAGGAAGCCGCCCTGCCCGAGGATGGCGAGGCGGTGCCCGAGGAGCGCGAGCCGGCCGCGCGGGGCTTCGTGCGCAACCCCGCGCTGGACCGGACGGTGCGCGAGCGCGCCGTCGCCGGGGACACCCGTGGCGCGCTGGACCAGATCCGTCGCACGCGTGGCATGACCGTGCCCTATGCCGCGGCGCTGCGCGCCGACATTGCCCTCGCTCTGTTCCGCCGCGGGGAGGACACCGCCGCCTTCCGCATGGCGAGCGAGGTGGCCCGTGGCGGGCATGAGAAGACCGGCCGCGCCGCCTTCGCCGCCGGCCTCGCGGCCTGGGGCCTCGGGCGGTTCGATGTGGCACTGCCCTATTTCGAGACGGCGGCACGGGCCGAGGGCGGTTCGGCCGCCGCGCGGGCCTCGGCAGCGTTCTGGACCGCGCGGGCGGCGGTGCGCGCCCGCCGGCCGGCGCAATACGTGCCATGGATGCTGCAGGCGGCGCAGGAACCGCGCACCTTCCACGGCCTGCTGGCGCGGCGCGCCCTGGGCCTGGCGCCAGGCTTCGCCTGGCATGGCACCGCGACGGAGGCGGGGGCGGCGGCGCTGGCTGAATCGGCTGGCGGCTGGCGGGCGCTGGCGCTGCTCCAGGTCGGCCAGACCGTGCGCGCCGAGGCGGAACTGCGCGCGCTGTGGCCGGCGGCGCGCGGCAATGCGGCGCTGGCGGGCGCCATGTTGGCCGTCGCCTCGCGCGCGGGGATGACTAACCTGGGCGCCCAGCTCGCCGGCCTGGCACAGGGGGCGGATGGGCGGCCGCGCGACCTGCAACGCTTTCCGCTGCCGCGGCTGGAACCAGCCCAGGGATTCCGGATCGACCCGGCGCTGATCTACGCCCTGGCGCGGCAGGAATCGAATTTCGATCCGGAGGCGATCTCCCGCGCCGGGGCGCGCGGCATCCTGCAGGTGATGCCGGCGACCGCGGCCTATGTCGCGAATGACCCGAGCTTCCGTGCCGAGGGCGCGGCTCGACTGCACGACCCCGCCCTGTCGCTGGAGATCGGGCAACGCTATTTGCTGCAGCTGGCCCGGCAGGAGGCTGTGGGCGGCGACCTGATCCGGCTGCTGGCGGCGTATAACGCCGGGCCGGGCAACCTTGCGCGCTGGCTGCCCGCGGCGCGCCACCGCGACGATCCCTTCCTGTTCATCGAGGCCATCCCGATCGAGGAGACGCGGCTGCATGTGCAGCGCGTGCTGGCCTATTCGTGGATCTATGCCTCCCGCCTCGGCCTGCCGGCGCCGAGCCTGGAGGCGCTGGTGCGCGGCGCCTTCCCGGTGTTCAGCGCGGGGGATGGCGGTCCCGGCGATGGCGGGCGGCGCGTGGCGCTGAATTAGAGCATGATTGGTTCACATTCGTTCACCCATCACGCTCTACCCTATTGTTTGATCGCGTGATTCAGACCTCCGGTGCATTCGCACCTGCGGCCATCACGCTCTGAGCAGGATCCGTTCGCTTCCGCTCACGCTTCCTGCTCGATGCCTTTGTTTGATCGTGTGATTCACGCCTCCGGTGAGTCCACCTGCGGCGATCACGCTTCAGGGGATTTTTGTTTGCCCCGGACGGCGGGCGCCGCGCGGCTCGCCTTCGCGCCATGCATGCGTGCGTTGGGGGCGGCGGCCGCGCCGTGCGCCATCGGGCCGGAGGGCCTCAGGGCAGGGCGTGCGGGCTTGCCTGCGGAGGGGCGGGGGCTGGCGCCGGCGCCGGGTCGTCCACGCCGAAGCGGAACCGCTCGCCCTTCTTCGGCAGGTACAGCGTGCCGAACATCCAGTCCCACAGTGCAAAGACCGTGGCAAAGTTGGTGTCGTGCTGGGCGACGTCCGCGGAATGATGTGCCTGATGCATATGCGGGCTGACGAAGACATGGGACAGCCAGCGCGGAAACCTCAAGGCGACATGGCTGTGGCGCAGATGCGAAAAGGCGAGGTTCCACACCACCGTGAAGGCGTTGACGCCCAGCAGCGTCAGCGGATCGACCTTCGCACCGAAGGAGGTGGCCACGATGCCGAGCCCGAAGCCGCCCATGAAGGCACCGCAGCCGATATGCACGACCTGTTCCTGCGGCCAAAATCGGAAGGCGGTCAGGGGCGTCAGCATCGGCGGTTCATGATGCAGCCGATGCGCGCGCCACAGCAGCTCATAGCGATGGAAGATCCGATGCGTCCAATAGAGCGAGAGATCCGTGGTCGCGAAGGGGATCAGCGCGGCACAGGCCATGGCGAGCGGATGATTGAGCGTTGCGCCGGCCTGCGGCAGCCCCAGGATCGGCGAGAACAGGGCCACGCTGATCGCCGCCCCCGAGGCGCTGAACAGGAAGAAGGCCGGGGCCAACAGGAAGGGCAGCGCGGAATTCACGATGAACAGGCCGAAATCCACTGCGGTCTGCTGCAGGAAGGCCCGCCCGGCGAGCGGCATCGCCTGGGCCCGCATCTCCCGCAGCGAGGCGTGCGTGACCAGCCCGATCACGACGAAGGCAAGCACGGCAACGCACAGCGTTGGCCACCAGAAGGGCGAACCGGGTTCGGTCAGCAGTCCCGCCAGGCTGTGGAGCCAGTTCCAGGCCGCGGTCAGGGGGTCGTAATCGGGCCACGTCATCGCTGCATAGAATCTCATATTGCGCGCGCCGATGGAATGTCCTTCCGCCGCGGCCTGCTGCGCATGGCGATGCTGGCCGGATTCGCGCTGCCGGGAGCGGCCCGGGCGCAGCGGTTGCCCGAAAGCCTGGACATCGCGGACATGACCTGGATCGAAGTGCGCGACGCCGTGGCCGCCGGCCGCCGCACCGCCATCGTGCCGAGCGGCGGGATCGAGCAGAACGGCCCGCACATGATCCTCGGCAAGCATGACCACATCGTTCGGGTGGCGGCGCGACGCATCGCGGCTGAACTGGGCGACGCGCTGGTGGTGCCGGTGCTGTCCTTCTCGCCCCAGGGGCGGTTCGATCCGCCGGAGGGCAATCTGCGCTTCCCCGGCACCATCGGCGTCACCGACGAAGCCTTCGCCGCCATGCTCGATGGCATCGCCCGCAGCCTGCGCGCCACCGGGTTCCGCACCATCTGCTTCCTGGCCGATAACGGGCCGAGCCAGCGGCCGCAGGAACGCCTCGCCGCGCGCCTGTCCGCCGAATGGCGGCGGGAGGGGGTGCGCGTCATCGCCGTCGATCGCTACTACGCCGCCATAGCGCAGCAGGATGACTGGCTCCGCGCGCAGGGCGAGACGGAGGCGACGATCGGCACCCATGCCGGGATCGGCGACACCTCGGAGCTGATGTCCGTGCATCCGCCGGGGGTGGATCTGCAGCGCCTGCCGCCGCGCCCCGATGCGTTGCCGGCATTGGGTGCGTCGGGCGACCCGTCCCGCGCTTCCGCCGCGCGGGGGGAGACGATGCTGGCGATGCGCATTGCCGCTGCCGTGGCGCAGATCCGCGCGGCGCAGGCGCGCTGACCCCCCGTTGCAGCAGCCCCCGCCGATGCCCATGGTGAAGGCCGATGCGCGGAGGACGCCATGCCGATCGACGAAACGCTCCCCTTCCTGCCCGTGAACATCGCCGTGTTGACGGTGAGCGACACGCGCGACATGGCGACGGACCGGTCCGGCCAGACGCTGCAGGACCGCATCGAAGCCGCTGGTCATCGCTGCGCGGCGCGGGAGATCGTGAAGGACGAGGCCGACATCATCGAGGCGCTGCTGCGCCGCTGGATTGCTGACCCTGCGATCGACTGCGTCATCACCACGGGCGGGACCGGCATCACTGGCCGCGACGTCACGCCGGAAGCCTTCAAGCGGGTGCTGGAGAAGGAGATCGAGGGCTTCGGCGAACTGTTCCGCATGCTGAGCTACGCGAAGATCGGCACGTCCACGATGCAGTCGCGCGCGCTGGGCGGCGTGGCGGATGGCACCTACCTGTTCGCGCTGCCGGGTTCGACCGGCGCCTGCAAGGACGCCTGGGACGACATCCTGAAATTCCAGCTCGACAGCCGCTGGCGCCCCTGCAACTTGGTGGAGCTGATGCCGCGACTGAAGGAACACCTGAAGGCGGCGTGAGGCCGGCAGCCAACCCCGGCCGGCCCGGCAACACCGCGGGGCCGTCGCAATCCGCAACGCCTCCCGGCATCGCGGATCATTGCCCGATCATGTGACGGCACCTGATCGGGAACAAACCTACGACGCGACGCCGGTGCGCGCGTTCCAGTCCGAACCCGTCGAATTGTCGTCCACGCGGCAGAACAGCGCGTTGAAGGTCTTGATGCCGCTCACCGCGCCCTGGACGTCGTGAATGACGTTCTTGAGTGACACGCCGGCGTGAAACCAGCGGTTGCGGATCAGGATCATGACGACGCCGAGCTCGCCGCAAACCTCCTGCGCGCCCTCGTAGGTCATCTTCCAGCCATCGACCTGATCGTCGGTGAAGTTACCGAGGTGATGGCCCTGATCCTTCGACAGAATGTAGTTCGTGCACTGGTCGCCGGCCGAATAGACAAGGTCGGTCGCACCGGGCTCGCTCATCGGCTGCCCGCCCGTCAGGCGCAATGCGTTGGTGCTGAAGGACAGGGTTGAGCCGTGCTTCTGGTAGAAGCGCACGGTCGTGCCGGTTGGAACCTTGAAGGTATCGTTGTCGAAGTAGTAATTGTCGGAATCCGCACCACCATGCGCGCTGATGAAGCACTCGGTCGCATTGTTCGTGTCGCCGATGATGTATATCGAGGAGAGCGTCTTGACCGGCGTATCGCCGCCCTTGAACGCATAGCTTGCCGATCCGTGGACCTGGCCGAGATGCGCGATCCAGCGATTGTAGACGATGCCAAGCGTAGCCGCCATCTGTGCGTCCTCTTGGATGCCCGCGCTGCTGGATGTGCCCGTCCGGCGGGCGGGTCGCTTGCCCTTGCAGCAAGCCTATCCGGGGTCTCGTCGGATCACAATGCTGACGTGGAACGAATTGGTGGTCTCGTCAGAACAGCGCGAGCTGCTTGGCCCGCGGCGCCTCGCCGGGCACCTCCGGCACTTGGAACTGCCCGCAATCCAGCGCGCCCACCCCGCCACCGCGCCGTTCCAGCCCCAGTCGTTTGACCGCCAAGGCAAAGCGCTGCGCCAGCAGGTCGGCATAGGCACCGGTGCCCTTCTGGCGCACGCCGAAGCGGCTGTCATACATCGCGCCTCCGCGCGTCTGGCGGATCAGCGAGAGCACCCGCGCCGCGCGATCCGGCATGTGTCGTTCCAGCCATTCCTCGAACAGTTGCTTGATCTCCAGCGGCAGGCGCAGCAGCACATAGCCCGCGCTGGTCGCCCCGGCCGCGGCGGCGCGTTCGAGGATCGTCTCCAACTCGGCATCGTTCACGGCCGGTATCATCGGGGCGGCCAGCACCGCGGCCGGGATGCCGGCGCCGGCCAGCGCCCGCACCGCGGCCAGACGCCGTTCGGGCGAGGCTGCGCGCGGCTCCATGATGCGCGCCAACCGCGCATCGAGCGTGGTGATCGACAGGCAGACCCGCACCAGGTTGCGACTGGCCATTTTGGACAAGATATCGAGATCGCGCAGCACGCCGGCGGATTTCGTCACGATGGTGACCGGGTGGTTGAAGCGTTCCAGCACCTCCAGCACCGCTCGCGTCAGCTTCAGCGTGCGTTCGATCGGCTGGTAGGGGTCGGTGTTCGACCCCAGCGCGATCGGCTTCGGGTCATAGCCGGGCTTGCGGAGTTCCTTCTCCAGCAGGGCGGCGACCTCAGGCTTGAACAGCAGCCGCGTTTCGAAATCCAACCCCGGCGACAGGCCGAGATAGGCGTGGGAGGGGCGCGCATAGCAATAGACGCAACCATGCTCGCAGCCGCGATAGGGATTGATCGCGCGATCGAAGCCGATATCGGGACTGTCATTCCAGGCCAGGGCGGATTTGGCATTGTCCCTGGTCAGGGTGGTGGGCAGCGGCGGCAGGTCGGCAAAGGTGGCTTCCAGCGTACCCCAGCCATCGTCGAATGCCTCACGCGCCGTGCGTTCGAAGCGCACGGCGGGATTGAGGCCGGCGCCACGGCCCTTGCGCGCCAGCGGCGGCAGGGCCTGGCCGTAGTCTGGCGGGAGATGGGTGCTGCCGTCCGGCATGGCGCGGGTCCTGCCTGTGCTGGGGGAAGGAGGATCAAGTTCTCATTTCGTTCCGGCACACCTTGCGCAAGACGGCGCCGAAGATCAAGAACAAAAAAGGAACAAATGATTAATGCCGCGCAAACGCCAGGATGAGCGATATGGGAACGTTGAAGGAACTCACAGCCGTCCTGCCGACCCTGAATGCGGCCGCCGTCCTGGCGCGGACGCTCGCGGCGCTGCGTGGCGAGGTCGCTGACCTCGTCGTCGCCGACGGCGGCAGCGCCGACGCCACCGCGGCCATTGCCGCCGCGGCCGGCGCGCGGCTGGTTGAGGCCCAGCGCGGGCGCGGCAGCCAGCTCGCCGCCGGCGCTGCGGCGGTGGCCACGCCATGGATCCTGGTGCTGCATGCCGATACGCAGCCCGGGCCGGGTTGGCGTGCCGCCGCCGAGGCCTTCATGGCCGATCCGGCGAATGCGCGGCGGGCCGCCTATTTCCGCTTCGCCCTCGATGATGCATCGCCGCAGGCGCGGCGGCTGGAACGGGCGGTGGCGTGGCGCTGTCGCCGGCTCGGGCTGCCCTATGGCGACCAGGGGCTGTTGATCGCGCGCGACTTCCTCGTCGCGCTCGGCGGCTACCACCCCATGCCGATCATGGAGGATGTGGATCTGGTTCGGCGTATCGGCCGGGCCAGGCTGGTCGGGCTGGATGTCGCCTTCACCACCTCGGCGGCGCGCTGGCGGCAGGATGGATGGCTGGCACGATCCGCGCGCAACCTGGGCTGCCTTGGCCTGTGGTTCCTCGGCGTGCCGCCGGCGCGCATCGCGCGGCTCTATGCAGGGCGGCGCTGATCGGCTTGGCTTGCGGGCGATGGACCGGGCCACTGTCATTCTCTTCGCTCGGGCGCCGCGCCTCGGCACCGTGAAAAGCCGGCTGGCCAGGGGCATCGGGGCGCGTGCGGCGTTGCGCTTCCACTGCGCGACCTTCGCCGCCACGGCGCGGCCGATCGCGCGCGACCGGCGCTGGCGGACCGTGCTGGCCACCACGCCACGCGGGGCCAGGGCGGATTGGGCCCGCTTCGTGCCGCGCGGGACGAAACGCATCCATCAGCCGCATGGCGACCTGGGCGCGCGCATGGCCGGCTGCATGCGGCCCTGGTCGCGGGCGGTGCTGGCCGGCAGCGACATTCCCGACCTGCGACCCGCCGACATCGCCGCGGCCATCCGCGCGTTGGGTCGCGCCGATGCCGTGTTCGGGCCGGCGACGGATGGCGGCTACTGGCTGGTCGGGCTGGGGCCGCGGCGGCCGGCGCGGCCCTTCGCTGGCGTGCGCTGGTCGAGCGAGCACGCGCTGTCGGACACCATGGCGAATTTCCGCGGCCGGCGCGTCGCCCTGCTGCGCTGCCTGCAGGATGTCGATACGGCGGAGGACCTGGCGCAAATGCGGGTCCGGTCGTGAAGCCGCCGCCGCCGCGCCGCATCCTGGTGCAGATCATCGGCACGGCGGGCGCGCTGCTGCTGGCCAATGCCGCGCTGTCCTTCACCCGGCATCCCTGGCTGCTGCCATCCTTCGGCGGGTCCTGCGTCATCCTGTTCGGCATGCCGCGCGGCATCATGGCGCAGCCGCGATCCTTCATCGGTGGGCACCTGCTTTCGACCGTCGTCGGCATCGTGTTCCATGAAGCCTACGGTTGGCTGGGCGGGCCGGTCGGCGTCTGGCTGGCGTTTGCCGTCGGCACGGCGCTGGCGGCCATGGCGGCGACGCGGACCATCCATTCGCCGGCCGGGGCCAATCCGGTCGTCGTCTTCGTCGAGGATGCCGGCTGGAATTTCCTCGCCGCGCCGCTGCTGCCGGGACTCGCGATGCTGTTCCTGGTGGCCTATGCGGCGAACAACCTGCGCGGCCCGTGGGGTGCGGGACCATGGCCGCGATTCACGCGGTGGGGGATCAGGGCGGAACGGTGAGAGCGGCGCGCCCGCCCGGGGCATGGGAGTGTGGACGGGGCCCTGCCTGTTCGGGCCGCCCCGCCAAGGCCCGGCAGGACGTTGGGAATGCTTGCCGGGCGCCAGGCATGACGGCCAGGGCCGGCCGTCAGCCGATGCTGCCGGTCGCCATCGCGGCGGCCCAATCGGGCTGGCCGTTGGCCAGCGCACGCTGCGCCGCCGCGTACCAGTCATAGTCGAGCGCCAGCAGCTCCGCCCCCCAGCGCCCGCGCCGCAGGGTCAGGATGGCGTAGCGCGCATGCGGCGACCGATGCTCCACCCCCGCCGCCGCCGGGTGGTCCGCGAAGACCGGGCAGCCGACGCTGCCGGGGTTGAGGATGATGCAACCATTCGGCCCCTGCACCAGCGCCTGGCGGTGGCTGTGCCCGCACAGCACCACCCCGCCCGGCCGCGCCGTACCGCCCAGCCGCGCGGCCACCGTCGCGCGTGGCGCGGGTGCGAGCAGGCCGTTGGCCGCTTCCTCCAGCAGGTAGGTGCTGTCATCGGTCGGCGTGCCGTGGACGGCGAGGATGTCCGGGGTGACCTCCAGCGTCGGCGGCAAGGCGTGCAGCCTGGTGCGCTGCGCCTCTGTCAGGACGTTGCGCGCGTAGCGCCCGGCGGGGGAGAGATCGGCCTCGGATTTCTCGACGATCCAGCGGTCGTGGTTGCCGCGCACCGTCGGCAGGTCGAGCGTGGTCAGGCGCTCGAAGGTCTCGCGCGGCCAGAGCGGGCTGGTGACGCAGTCGCCGAGATTGACGGTGGCATCGACACCGCGTTCGGCGATGTCGGCGAGCACCGCTTCGAGGGCGAGCAGGTTGCCGTGGATGTCGGAGATCACCGCGAGGCGCATGGGGCCGGCTCCTTCACATGGGCTGATACTGGCGGGGCTGGGGCGCGCATGCGAGCCTTGGAACAGGGAGGACCACCGCCATGACCGCACCGCTCCGCTTCGGCCTGCTGCTGTTCCCGCGCCTGACGCAGCTCGACATGACCGGACCCTTCGAGGTGCTGTCGCGCGTGCCCGGCGCGACGGTCCACCTGGTCTGGAAGACGCTGGAACCGGTGCGCGCCGATACCGGGCTGACCATGATGCCCGATACCGACTTCGCCGGTTGCCCGCAGCTGGATGTCATCTGCGTGCCGGGCGGACCCGGCGTGGCGGCGCTGATGGAGGATGAGGAGGTGCTCGCCTTCCTGCGGCGGCAGGCGGCGGAGGCGCGATTCGTCACATCGGTCTGCACCGGGGCGCTGGTCCTGGGAGCGGCGGGGCTGCTGAAGGGGGTTCGCGCCACCACGCATTGGGCGAGCCATGATTTCCTAGGGGCGCTTGGCGCGGTGCCGCAGCAGGGGCGCTGGGTCCGCGACGGGCGCGTCGTGACGGGTGGCGGCGTGACGGCCGGGATCGACTTCGCGCTGGCGCTGGTGGCGGAGATGGTCTCACCGGAGGTCGCGCAGGCGATCCAGCTGCAGATCGAGTACGCGCCGTCGCCGCCCTTCGATGCGGGGTCGCCGGCGACGGCGCCGGCGGCGGTGCTGGCCACGGCCAAGGCTCGCGGCGCCGGGATGCGGGCGGAGCGGGAGGCGCTGGTCGCCCGCGTCGCCGCGCGGCTCGGCTGACTCACCACATCGTCTTGGCGGCGCGGGCGGGCCATTCGCGATCATAGGCCTCGCCGCCCGTCTCGCCCCGGCTCATCACCGCGAGGATCTGTCCCGGTGTCGGCAGGCTGGCGGGCGGGGCGTGGCGGGCTGCATCCCACAGCCCGGCGCGGACCACGGCGCGGGCGCATTGGAAGAAGATCTCCTCCACCGCGATCACCACCACCGAGCGCGGTTCGGCGCCCTCCACGGCGAAGGAGGCGAGCAGGTCCGGCGCGATGGACAGATGCGCGCGGCCATTGACCCGCAACGTGGTGCCGGAACCGGGGATCAGGAACAGCAGGCCGATGCGCGGGTCGCGCACGATGTTGCGCAGGCTGTCCACGCGGTTGTTGCCGCGCCGGTCGGGCAGCAGCAGCGTGCGGTCATCCGCGATGCGCACCAGCCCGTGGGCATCGCCGCGCGGCGAGGCATCGAGGCCTTCCGGCCCGACCGTGGCGAGCACCATGAACGGCGATGCCTCGATCAGCCGGCGATAGTCCGGCGTGACGTGGTCCGCGACCTTGGCGGTCGAGGCGAGGTTGGGCGTGCCGTAGAGCGCTTCCAGCGCGTCCATCGTCTCGATCCGCATGGCGACCCCTGAACTGGCTGATGTCGGGATACGCCCGGGCCGTGGGCGACGGTAGCCGGAGGACCGCGTCGCCCCTCCGTTCACCGTGGCTTCATCACAGGAGTGTCACGATGACCGCCGGAGGCCGTCCATGGACAGCAACAACCACGCCATCGGCGAGGCGGAGCGCGACGCCCGGACGCGCATCACCCGCCACCTGCAGGACCTGCACCGGCTGCACCTGGCGCTGGCCGAGGAGAGCCGCGCCCTCAAGCGCTTCACCACCGAGGGGCAGGCAGGGGTCGAGATCGCTCTCGCGACCGAGATGCTGGAGCAATATCTCGGCGCCAGCGGTGGCTTTGTCGAGAACATGCGCGGGCGCTTCGAGGCCAGGCTGGCCTTGCTGCGGCGCGGCGAACCGGCCTTCGGCGGCAGGCCCGGGCAGGCGCCGGAGCATGGCGGCTTCTGGCTGGCCTTCTCGCGGCTGTGCGCGGTCCTGCGACGCTGTGGCGGCGGGGCGGTGTAGGACCTCCCGCCTCGCCGCATCATCGCGCTGGGTCGATCCTGGTGATTTGCGCCAGGATGCAACCTGGCGCGCCGCCGGCGGGAGCGGCCTCGCCACGGGGAGGGTCCATGGCGCGTGGCAGCAGCGTGGCGGTCCGCTGGGCCTTGGCGGCGATGATGGTGGCCATGCCGGCCGTGGCACAGCGGGCGAACGATCCGGCGCGGCCCCAGCCGGCTGAACGCGCATGGCTGGAAGCCTGCGTGCTGACCGCGCTGGCACATCCGCCGCGAGCGGCCTTCGGTCGCTGCGCCTGGCGCATCGCCGCTGTCTGCCAGGGACAGCCGGGCGAGGGCCTGTTGATCGCGCGGCTGCCGGTGCTGCCCGGGCGGCCGCAATCTTCCGCCATCTGCGCCCAGGTCGAGATCGCGCTGTGGCAGCAGCAGATGGAACGTTGGGCGCGTGAGGTCGGGCTGCTTGCGGCTTCCGCCCAGCAGGACCCGCTGCGCCGGCTGCAACGGGCCTTCATCGCCTATCGCGATGCGGCCTGCGCGATGGACGGCGCGCTTTCGGCGCCCGGGGAGGCGGACGCGAACACGGCATCCTGCCGGTTGGAGCAGACGGCGTTGCGGGCGCTGGAGCTTAAGCGGCTGCGCGACGAAATGTGGCTCGCCATCGGTGCGGCCTCGCTCGAGGTCCCGTGAGGCAGGTCAGGTCGGGCGGCGATAGCCGGCGTTGGCGCGGTAGACGACGCAGTCGCGTGCCGGGAAGGCGGGCGCGAGGACGGGCAGGTCAACGGCCTGCATCACCGCGCCGACCGTGTCGACATCACGTGCTTGCCGGCCGAGCGCGGCAAGGATCATCGGCGCGGCGATCGGTTGGGCGATGCCCTCGCGGACCGGGGGGGCGCGGCGCGCGGCCACGACGCCGCGCGGCGAGCCGAGGCGCGGGGCGGGGATCTCGTCCTCCCCGGTCCGGGCCCAGTGGTCGAGGCGGCGCTGCACCACCACGCCGCGCACCCGCCCGTCAGGCCCGAGGATGGGGGCGCCCGATGCTCCCGGCTCGATGCCGCGGCTGCCGGTGACCTGCACGTCGATGAGCGCATCGGTCGGTTGGGAGGGATCGGGTTGGAGGCCGGGCGCGGCGCGGAACAGGGCCTCGGCCGCGGGGGTGGCGAAATGCGCGATGCGCAGCAATGCCTGGTCGGTCCAGGACGGGTCGAGGGCCTCGATCGGGTTCCAGGGTTCGGCGGTGGTCTCGATGGCGGCGACGCCGATCGGCGTGCCGTCGGCCCGGGCAACCAGGATGACGGCCCGGTCCGGTTCCTCGAGCGCGCGGGACACGACATGCACGGCGGTCAGGATGCGGTTCGTGCCCTCGGCGGGGGCGCTGCCGTGCAGGATGAAGCCGGTGCCATGCATGGATCGGCCGTCGCCCTGGGTGTGGACCGAGATGCGCAGCACCGAGGATGCCGCATCGGCGGACAGCCCCGCGGCGTCGGTCCGGAGACAGCCGGACGGCGGCGAATGGACCTCTCGGGCGCCGCCGGCGCATCCGGCCAGGGCGAGGGCGAGCAGCAGGACGGGGAGAGGATTGCGCCGGTTGATCGCCGGGCGGTGTCGCATGCGGGGGGCATGCGGCACAGGATGGTCGGCGCTGGCTAAGACTTGATCACCGCGGGCCCCGCGCGACGACGACACGGCGGGTCCGCCGGGGGGATGCCCCGCCGGACCGCCGCATGGCCGGCACCCGGTGGGCGGGTGCCGGTACGGGGCGCTGCGGCCCCGCGGTGCGTCAGGCCGCCTTGCGCGCGACGGCCGGCAGGCGTTCGGCGATCTGCACTGCGTTCAGGGCGGCGCCCTTCAGCAGTTGGTCGCCGCAGAGGAAGAAGTCGAGGCCGCAATCCCCGAACACCGGGTTGGCACGGATGCGGCCGGCCTCGACATCATCCTGGCCGGTCGCGTTGATCGGCATCGGGTAGAGGCCGTGCTCGGGGTCATCCACGACCTTCACCCCGGCGGCGGCACGCAGCACGGCGCGGGCCGCCTCAGGCGTGACGGGGCGTTCCGTCTCGATGGTGACGGCCTCGGCATGCACCCGCATGGTCGGGATGCGCACCGCGGTGCAGGAGATCGGAAGATCTGGCATGCCCATGATCTTCCGGCTCTCCCACACGACCTTCATCTCCTCCTTCGTGTAGCCATTCGGCTGGAAGGCATCGATCTGCGGGATGACGTTGAAGGCGAGCGGCCAGCGGAACACGTCGTGCTCAGGCTTCAGGCCCTCGACGAGGACGCGGCGGGATTCGCGTTCGAGTTCCGCCATGCCTTCCGCACCCGCGCCCGACGCCGCCTGGTAGGTGGAGACGATGACGCGCTTCAGGCCGAAGGCCTGGCGCAGCGGTTCGAGCGCCACCACCAGGATCGCCGTGGTGCAGTTCGGGTTGGCGATCAGCCGTGCGCCGCCGATTGCGCGCGGATTGACTTCCGGCACCACCAGCGGGACGTCGTCGACCAGCCGGAAGGCGGAGGAATTGTCGACCACCGTGACGCCGGCCTCGACCATCTTCGGGGCGTGCGCCTTGGCGAATTCGCCGGACACCGCCAGCAAAGCGAGGTCGAGGTCGCGCACGGCGGCGTCGGAGAATTCCTCGATCGTCACGTCGCCGAAGGGCGTTTTCGTTTTCGTGCCGGCGCTGCGGGCGGAGGCGAACAGCCTCAGCGTGGAAACCGGGAAGGCCCGGCGTCCCAGAACGTCCACAAGCTCGCGACCCACCGCACCGGTGGCGCCGACAATACCGACACGCATGACCTTCGGTGTCCTTTCGACGGTTGAAGGGGCGTGATGCTTAGCGCAAAGCCGTGGGCGGACCAATGGTTCAGTGCCGTTCCGGCCCGGATGCCACGGCAGGGCGGCCCCCGGCCTGGGACATGGCGCGGCGGGTCGGGGCGATGCCCTGATCCGGTAGCGCAAAGCGCGACCGCGCCCAATCCGACCGCCAATCCGCGGCCTGGCCCGGACGGCGGCCCGGCGGATCGAGGCGCTGCCTCGATCCGGGAGCGCAGAGCGCGACCGCGCCCAGACTGCCAGCCGTCCCCGGTGCGCCAGCGCATGGCGCGAAGCCAAGCGGCCCGGATGGGCCGCGCCCGCCGTCTGAGGGCATTACAAAGACTCCGCTGGGGTCGCGCCGCGACCCCAGCCCACCTATAACGCCCGTCCCGTTTGTCGAATGAGTTTCGCCCCCGTGACGATTTCACCCCCCGCCGATCTGTCCACCGTGAAGGCCTGGCCCTTCGAGGAAGCGCGCAAGGTCGCCGCCCGGCTGGCGAAATCGGATAAGGGGTCGGCGCTGTTCGAGACCGGCTACGGCCCCTCCGGCCTGCCGCATATCGGCACCTTCGGGGAGGTGGCGCGCACATCCTGGGTGCGGCGCGCCTTCACCCTGCTGACCGGGCTGCCGTCGCGGCTGATCGCCTTCAGCGACGACATGGACGGCCTGCGCAAGGTACCCGACAACGTGCCGAACAAAGAGATGCTGGCACAGCATCTCGGCCGGTCGGTGACCGCCATACCCGACCCGTTCGGGACGCATGAGAGCTTCGGACACCACAACAACGCCCGGCTGCGGGCGTTCCTGGATGCCTTCGGCTTCGACTACGAATTCGCGTCGTCGTCCGACTACTACCGGTCCGGCCGCTTCGACGACGCGCTGATCCGCATGGCCGAACGGCATGAGGAGGTGCGCGGCGTCATCCTGCCGACCCTCGGCCCGGACCGCCGCGCCACCTATTCACCCTTCCTGCCGATCCATCCCAAGACCGGCGTGGTCATGCAGGTGCCGATGGAGGAGGTGCGCCCGTCCGAGGATCTGCTGATCTGGCGCGATCCGGACACCGGCGACCGTCACGCCACGCGCATCACCGGCGGCCATTGCAAGGCGCAGTGGAAGGCCGATTGGGCGCTGCGCTGGTACGCGCTCGGCGTGGACTACGAGATGTCGGGCAAGGATCTGATCGATTCCGTGCGGCTGTCCTCGGCGATCTGCCGGGTGATGGGGGGCGAGCCGCCCGAGGCCTTCACCTACGAGCATTTCCTGGATGAGCAGGGCCAGAAGATCAGCAAGTCCAAGGGCAATGGGCTGACCATCGACGAATGGCTGCGCTACGCGCCGGCCGAAAGCCTGTCACAATACATGTACAACCAGCCGCAGCGCGCCAAGCGGCTGTTCTTCGACCAGATCCCCCGCGCCGTGGATGAATATCTCCAGCACCGCGCCCGGCTGCGCGTTGCGCCGGACGCGGCCAATCCGGCCTGGCACATCCATGGCGGTGCCGCGCCAAACGACCCGGAGCCGCCGGTCTCCTTCACCATGCTGCTGAACCTGGCGTCCGTGGTGAATGCGGACGATCCGGCCATCCTGTGGGGCTTTCTCGCGCGCTATGCCCCTGGGGCGACGCCGGCGACGCAACCGATGCTCGGCAAGCTCGTTGAACACGCCGTGCACTATTATCGGGACTTCGTCGCGCCCACCAAGCGCTTCCGCATGCCGTCGGAGGCCGAGCGCGAGGCGCTGACCGTGCTGATGGCGGCGCTGCGCGACCGCGCCGTGGACCTTGAGGCGATGCCCGCCGAGGACCGTGCCAAGGCGATCCAGGACCTGGTCTACGATGCCGGCCGGCGCGAGCCCTTCCTGCAACCCAACAAGGACGGGTCGGTGGGCGTGTCGCGCGCCTGGTTCAACGCGCTGTACCAGGTCCTGCTGGGGCAGGAGGAAGGCCCGCGCTTCGGCGGCTTCGTGGCACTCTACGGGATCCCCGGGACGATCGGGTTGATCGAGACGGCGCTGGCGCGGCAGCAGGAGGCCCCGGCCGCGTGACCATCGGCGCGCGCGCCCTCGGACTGGTCAAGCGGCACGGCGCGACCGTCTTCGGCCTGCTGCTGCTCGGTGGCGCGCTGTATGTCGTGCAGCGCGAATTCCGCACCCTGTCCTGGGCGGACATCAAGGGCGCGCTGGACGGCACGCCGCCGGAAGCGCTGTGGGCGGCGGCGGGGTTCACGCTGGCCGCCTATATCGTGCTGACGGCCTATGATCGGCTGGGCTCGGTCTATGCCGGGTATCCCGTGTCCTATGCGCGGACCTCGCTTGCCTCCTTCGTCGCCTATTCGCTGGCCAACAACCTCGGCTTCGCGACGGTATCGGGGGCGGCGATCCGCTACCGCTTCTATGCCGCCTGGGGGCTGCCGCCGCTTGCCATTGCCAAGGTGGTCGCCTTCACCTCGCTGACCTTCGGGCTGGGCGGCTTTGCGCTGGGCGGGCTGGTGCTGGTGGCCGAGCCGGAAATCCTGTCCTTCGTCGCCGAGGGCGCGCCGCGCTGGGCGAAGCAGGCAGCCGGGCTGGTGATGTGGGCGATCGTGGCGTCCTACATCATGCTGGCGCGCTTCGTGCCGCATTTCCGCCTGTTCGGTCACCAGATCGACCTGCCGGGTTTCCGCATGGCGGTGGGTCAGACAGCGTTGGCTTCCGCCGATGTGGCGGTGACGGCGCTGGTGTTCTGGACGCTGCTGCCGCACGCCGATGGCCTGACCTTCCTGCATTTCCTCGGCATCTATGTGCTGGCGCTGTCGGCGGGGATCATCGCCAACGTGCCGGGCGGCATCGGCGTGTTCGACGGGGCGATCCTGCTCGGGCTGTCGAACCACCTGCCGGCGCCGGTGGTGATCGGGGCGCTGCTGCTGTTCCGGCTGTACTACTACATCGTGCCGCTGTTCATCGCCGGGCTGATGTTCGCGGGCTTCGAGATCAGCCAGCGGCGCCATCTGATGGATCGCATCGCGCCCGAACGCGGCGTCGCCATTTCCTTCGAAGTGCCGGCGATGGCGGCGCTGACGGCCCTCGCGGCCATGACGATGATCCTCATTGGCGCGCTGCCGCCCAAGCCCAATGGGCTCGATGGCGTCTTCGACATGCTGGACGACGCGGCGAGCCATTTCGCCGCCTCGGTGGTCGGCTGCCTGTTGCTGGTGGCGGCCTATGGGCTGATGCGCCGGCTCGCCATTGCCTGGTGGGGCGCGCTGGTGCTGCTGGTCAACGGCGCCCTGGTGGTCTGGCTGCGCGGGGAACCCTGGTGGCTGACCGGTGGGTTCCTGCTGCTGGCGGTGCTGCTGCTGACCGTGCGTCCCGCTTTCTATCGCCTTGCGAGGCTGAATGCCGAACCGCTCTCGGCCGAGAACGTCGCCATCCTCGCCGCATTGTCGCTGAGCGCGCTGACCCTGGCGGGCATCGGCTATGCCGGTCCCTACGCCGACCTGTCCTGGTGGGGCGTCGTGCTGTCGGCGGAGGCGCCGAATTCGCTGCGTTTCGCAGTCGGCCTCGCCGGCGTGTTCCTGCTGGTGGCGGCGGTCCGATTGCTGCGGCCGGCCCGCACGGGGCCGGTGCCCTACGACGATGCGACGCGCCTGCGGCTTGCGGCACTGGGTGCGGTGGCGCCCGCGCCGGGCGGGGCGGATGGCGCAATCTTCGGCGAGGCGGATCGCGCCGGCTTCGCCTTCGTCAAACGGGAAGGGATCTGGCTCGCCCTCGGTGACCCGGCAGGGGAGGAGCGGGATCGGATCTCCGCCATCTGGCGATTCCGTGATGTCTGCGAGCGCGCCGGCGTCGATCCGGCATTTTGGCGTGCCGGGCCGGAGCTGCTGCGCGTCTATGCCGATATCGGGTTGACGCCGTTTCCGCTGCAAGCCGGTCCGAACGGCCCGCTGCACCTGCTCTGCCGGCCCGAGCGCGATATCGAGGCCCTGCTGCCCCTGATGCCGAAGATGGACGATGCCGCCTGATCGGCTTGCCAGACGTGCCGCGACACGTCATTCCACCGCCGCCCGGCCCAGCCACGAGGGATTGCCATGCGTATCGCCATGATCGGCGCAGGTTATGTCGGCCTTGTCTCCGGCGCGTGCTTCGCCGAATTCGGCGTCGATGTGACGGTGATGGATGTCGACCCGGACAAGATCGCCGGCCTGCATGCCGGCCGCATGCCGATCTACGAGCCCGGCCTCGACAAGCTGGTCGAGGAGAATGTGCGCGACGGCCGGCTGACCTTCACCACGGATCTGTCGGTCGCGGTGAAGGGTGCCGATGCGGTGTTCCTCGCGGTCGGCACGCCGACGCGGCGGGGCGATGGGCATGCCGACCTGACCTATGTCTATGCCGCGGCCGAGCAGGTGGCGAAGGCGGCCGACGGGCCGCTGGTGATCGTGACGAAATCGACCGTGCCGGTCGGCACGGGGCGGGAGGTGCAGGAGATCGTCCGGCGGGTCCGCCCCGGGGCGCAGATCTCCGTCGCCTCCAACCCGGAATTCCTGCGCGAGGGCAGCGCCATCGGCGACTTCATGCGGCCCGACCGCGTGGTGATCGGCGTCGATGATGACCTGGCGCTGACCGTGCTGAAGCGGCTGTACCGCCCGCTGTATCTGATCGAGACACCGGTGCTCGCGGTGTCGATCGAGAGCGCGGAGCTGATCAAATACGCCGCCAACGCCTTCCTCGCGACCAAGATCACCTTCATCAACGAAATCGCCGACCTGTGCGAGAAGGTTGGTGCCGACGTGCACGACGTCGCGCGCGGCATGGGCCTTGATGGGCGCATCGGACGGAAGTTCCTCCATCCCGGCCCGGGCTATGGCGGGTCCTGCTTCCCCAAGGACACGCTGGCCCTGGCGCGCACCGCGCAGGATGCCGGCACGCCGATCCGCCTGGTCGAGGCGACGATCGCGGTGAATGAGGGGCGCAAGGCGCAGATGGCCGAGCGCATCCTCGCGGCCTTGGGGGCCGATCCGAAGGGCAAGCGCGTCGGCGTGCTCGGCGTGACCTTCAAGCCCGAGACTGACGACATGCGCGATGCGCCGTCGCTGGTGATCCTGCCGGCGTTGGTCGCCGCGGGGGTCGAGGTGCGCGCCTATGACCCGCAGCCGGCCCATGCGCGGCAGTCGCTGCCGGCGGCGATCGGCTTCGCCAGCACCGCGCTGGACGCGGCCAAGGGGGCCGATGCGGTGGTGGTGCTGACGGAATGGAATGAATTCCGCGCCCTGTCGCCGGATCGCCTCAAGGCGGCGATGAAGGGCGAGGTCATTCTCGACCTGCGCAATGTCTGGGATCCGGTGGCGATGCGCGCGGCCGGCTTCACCTATTCGTCCATCGGCCGCCCGTAAACGGAGTGACCATGCCCGCTTTCCATCACCGCTTCGATTCCACCGTTCTGCGCGAATACGACATTCGCGGCATCGTCGGGAAAACCCTGAAGCCCGAGGACGCCTTCGCGATCGGCCGCTGCTTCGGGTCCATCGTGTCGCGGGCGGGCGGCAAGCGCGTTGCCGTCGGGTATGATGGGCGGCTGCATTCACCGGAACTGGAAGCCCAGCTGGTGGCCGGGTTGCGCACCTGCGGGCTGGAGGTGGTGCGCATCGGGCTGTGCGCGACGCCGATGCTGTATTTCGCGGCCTACGACCAGGAAGCCGCTGGCGCGGTGATGGTGACCGGCAGCCACAATCCGCCGGACTACAACGGCTTCAAGATGATGATCGGCAAGAAGCCGTTCTACGGTGCGCAGATCCAGGAGATCGGGCGCATGGCCGCGGAAGGCGATGTGGTGCCCGAGAGTGTCGGCAGCGACCGGTCCGTGGACATCGCCGGCCGCTACGCCGATCGCGTGCTGTCCGACTGGGATGGCGGGGACCGCAAGCTGAAGGTGGTGTGGGATCCGGGCAATGGCTCGGCCGGGCCGATCGTGAAGGCGTTGGCCGCGAGGCTGCCGGGCACGCATTACGTCATCAATGGCGATGTAGACGGCAACTTCCCGAACCATCATCCCGATCCGACGGTGGCCAAGAACCTCGAGCAGATCATCACTGAGGTGGCGCGCGAGAAGGCCGATCTCGGCATCGCCTTCGACGGCGATGGTGATCGCATCGGCGTGGTCGATGGTGACGGTCACATCCTGTTCGGCGACCAGCTGCTGATCGTGCTGGCGCGGGACGTGCTGAAATCGAAGCCGGGCGGGACGATCATCGCCGACGTCAAGGCATCCCAGGTGCTGTTCGACGAGGTGGCGAAGGCCGGCGGCAATCCGTTGATGTGGAAGACCGGGCATTCGCTGATCAAGGCGAAGATGGCCGAGACCGGCAGCCCGCTCGCCGGCGAGATGTCGGGGCACATCTTCTTCGCCGACAAATGGTACGGCTTCGACGACGCGCCGTATTCGGCGGTCCGGCTGCTCGGCATCGTCGCGCGGATGACGCAGTCGCTGTCCGAGGTCCGCGCCGCCCTGCCGCAGGTGATCAACACGCCGGAACTGCGCTTCAACTGCGAGGAAGCGCGCAAGTTCGTCGTGGTGCAGGAAGTGAAGGACCGCCTGGCCGCCGAAGGGGCCAAGGTGCAGGACGTCGATGGCGTCCGCGTGCTGACGGATGACGGCTGGTGGCTGCTGCGGGCGTCCAACACCCAGGCGGTGCTGGTGGCACGCTGCGAGGCGACGACGGAGGCGGGGCTGGAGCGGTTGAAGGCGCAGCTGGTGAAGCAACTGGTGGCGAGCGGGCTCGAAGCGCCGGACTTCTCCGCGGAGAATGCCGGGCACTGAGTCCGGACAAGCTTCACCCAGCCGGAAGTATGGCGCGCGAAGGGGACTATCGGAGTGGCAACAGCGCCGCGCGATATCGCTGTTCCGACGCGGTCATCCCGATCCAGTAGCGCCGTGCGGCGACGCGTCGGTGCATTGCTGGTTTGCTTGGCGGCTGTTGGCGGTTGCTATGCGCCGTCGCGGATGACGAGTTTGTTCGAGATGGCCGTTCTGTTCACCGGATTCCGCACAGGCCAGCCGCCCTACAGCGAGAATGGCAACTGGGGGATCAACCACGAACGCGACGCCTCTAGGAGCGCGCTATCTCAGTGGCGCCACGAGTTTCCCGCAGGTGCGGCGGGCGAACAGTTCAGGGTGCAGGTCATTGATTCCGGGTATGTATGCGAAGATCGAACTGACCTCAGTCGGACATATCTCCTGTGTTACGCTGAAAGAAGATTCAGAAGAGAAACCGTGTTCTTCGGCTTCCAGAATAAGCTCGTGCGCTTGAGGATTGTCCTGGTGTTCGAAAGACACGGTGAGAACATCGTCTTGACAGGATACAATTGGCAGAATCTCGGGGAACTGAACTGATCGACGCGAAGGGGTGAGCCGCTTCGAACTTCGCGTCACGCGTACGCGCCGCACGATCAGGCAGCGCCATCACAAACTGTCAGTGCCGTGCTTCCCGGCGCGGCGATGGCCGGTCTAGCCTCCTCCTCCAGCGCGCCCGGCAACAGGGCTGCAGGAGGAGAACCGGGAATGACCATTGACCGCCGAACGCTGCTGCTGAGTGCCAGCGGCGTGCTAGCCGCACCCGCCTTGGCGGTGGCGCAGGATTTCCCCAACCGTCCCATCCGCATCGTCGTGCCATTCCCGGCCGGCGGCACGACCGACCTTCTGGCGCGGCTGTTCGCCCAGCGCATGACCGAGACCATGGGCCAGTCGGTCGTGGTCGAGAATCGCGGCGGCGGCGGCGGTTCCATCGGCGCGGATGTGGTCGCGAAGGCGGCGCCGGATGGCTATACGCTGCTGTTCCACAACATCACCTTCCCGACAACGACGGCGGCGATGACGCTGGCCGGGCGGCCGCCGCACGACATCGACCGTGATTTCGCGCCGCTGTCGCTTGGCGCCAATGTGCCGCTGATCATCCTCGCCAACCCGGCGGTGCCGGTGACGGATCTCAAGGGTTTCGTGGAATGGGCCAAGGCACAGTCGAGCCCGCCCTTCTATGGATCGACCGGGCCCGGTTCCTTCATGAACCTCGTCGGCGAGGTGCTGATTCGCGAAGGCGGCATCCGCATGGAGCACGTCCCGTTCCGTGGCGCCGCACCGCTGGTGCAGGAACTGATCGCCGGGCGGGTGCAACTCGGCGGCGACCAGATCTCGACCTGCTTCGGCCATGTGCGATCCGGCGCGCTGAAGGGGCTGGCCAATGTCGCATCCCGCCGTGCCGGCGTGCTGCCGGACGTGCCGACCGTGCGCGAACAGGGCTTCCCGGCGCTGGAACTGGAAGGCTGGAACGGCTTCTTCGCCCCCGCCCGCACGCCCGCCCCGGTGATGGCGCGGCTGCAGCGGGAGATCGCGGCAGCCGCCCGCAATCCCGATTTCATCAAGCGCTGCGAGGATGTCGGCGCGGAACCGGTCGGGTCGGATTCCGAAAGCTTCGGTGTCATGGTCCGCGCGCAATACGCCAAGATCCGCGACCTGGTGGCGGCGGTGCAATTGCGACCGGAGTGATCGTCTTCGTCTACGGCACGCTGCTGGATCGTGACGTGCTCACCAGGATGTCGGGCGAGCCAGCCCTGGCGCGCGCCTGCGCCCGGCGCGACTGGCCGGTTGGCGGCGGGTATTCCTGCGCGGCACGCCCTATCCGACGCTGATCCGGCAAGCCGGCGGCGTCGTGGAGGGCGCGGCGCTGCGCATCGGGGGCGCGGCGTGGCGTCGGCTGTCGGACTATGAGGGCAGCGCCTACGCCATGACGCCGGTCATCGTGGCGACGGCGCGCGGTCCGGTCGGCGCGCGGGCTTGGATCGCGCCGCCCTGGCGCGCCGCCGCGATGCCGCTGAGCCAGGCGCCCGCGACCGTCGCCGCGAAGCGGGGGTGACAGGCTTCCCCGGCGAAGCAGAGCCGGCCACCTGCCAGCGGCTGGGCAAGCGTCTGTCGCGCAGCCTGCGCGCCCGGCACGGCATGGCTGTAGGCGCCGCGGAATAGCGGGTCCTCGGCCCATTGCGTCACTGTCGGGCGGCCGAGGGCTGCGGCGGCGCGGGCGCCGAAGATCGCGGTGGCCTCGGCGCGCGCCTCGGCTTCGGCGCGGGCTGGGTCGCCGGCGATCTCCCAGGCGCGGGCGCCGCCGCAGAAGGCGATCAGCGTCGGGTCGCCGAACAGGCGGGATATCCAGGCCATCGGACGGTCTGCCGCCCGTTCGACGGCGCGGCGCAGGCTGGCGAAGGGCGGCAGGTCCGGAGCGTCGGGATGGTCGGCGCGGAAGGCGATCTTGGTCAGCAGGCCGAGCGGCAAGGCATGGATGGCGGCCTGCGTGTCGGCCGGCAGCGGCGGATCGAAGGTGATGCCGCCCGCCGCCAGAACGCCGGTCGAAACGGTGACGATCGCGGCCTTCGCCGTGACCGTGCCGAAGGCACCTGTCGCCGTGACGCCGCGCGCACCCCATTGGATACGATCCACGCGCGCGGCGAGGCGGATGGGCAGCCCCTCCGCCAGGCGTGAGGCCAACCCGCCGATTCCGTCGCGGGTGACCAGGTTCGGGCCGTCCAGCGCCGTCGCGGCGAAATCGTGCAACGACATGTGCGAGAGTTCGGCGGCGCAGATCTGCGCGCCCTCCCAATGCGCAACGGTCGCATCCCAGGGGCCGTCGCGCGGGGCGGCTTCCGAGGCCGGGCGGTCCGGCCTGCCATCGGCGGCGGCGGCCTCGATGGTGGTCCAGAAATTATCCTCGGCGGCGGCGAAGGCGCGGCGTTCCTCCGACGTGGCGTAGCGGCCATGGGCGAAGAGGCGCCGGTCGCGCACCGCGTCATGGTCGATCAGCGTCACGCCCAGCGCGCGGGCAAGGGGCGTCAGCGGGTTATCATCGGCCTGGTGCAGCCAGGATGCGCCATGGTCGATCGGCACCCCGAGGCTTGCGGATTCCGTATAGGCGCGCCCGCCGACGCGCGTGCCGCCTTCCAGCACGATGCAGCTGCGGCCACGCGTGGCGAGTTCTCGCGCCGCCGCGATACCCGCGCAGCCGGCGCCGATGACGAGGACGTCTGGATCGGAAGGGAACATCGCCGCATCATGCCCCGGCTGACCGAAGGGATGAACCATGCTGCAGTCGCCGCCCGCCGAACCCGGCATGCGTGAGGATGAAGTCGATACGCCGGCGCTGCTGATCGACCTCGATGCCTTCGAGCACAACCTCGACACCATGGCAGCACTGCTGGCGCCGACCGGGGCGAAGCTGCGGGCGCATGCCAAGACGCATAAATCGCCGGTGGTGGCGAAGCTGCAGATGGCGCGCGGCGCGGTGGGGCAATGCGTGCAGAAGGTGGGAGAGGCGGAGCAACTCGCCTGGGGCGGCATCCCGAACGTGTTGGTAACCAACCAGGTGGTCAGCCCGCGCAAGCTCGCGCGGCTCGCCGCGCTGGCACGGATCTGCAAAGTCGGTGTCTGCGTTGATGACGCCGCGCAGATCGCGCTGGTCGAACAGGCGGCGGAAGCCGCCGGCGTGCGGATTCCCGTGCTGGTCGAGATCGATGTCGGCATGGGCCGTGCCGGTGTGGAGCACGGGCCGCCGGCCGTGGCGCTTGCCGAACGCATCGCCGCCAGCAAGCAACTGATGTTCGGCGGGTTGCAGGCCTATCATGGCAGCGCGCAGCACATGCGCACGCCGGAGCAGCGCGCGGCCGCCATCGCCGAAGCCGCCAACCGGTCTCGCCGGACGGTCGAGCAGTTGAAGCAGCGCGGCCTGGAATGCCCGATCGTCGGCGGGGCCGGCACCGGCACCTTCCGGCATGAGGCGGCGAGCGGTGTCTATACCGAGATCCAGGCCGGGTCCTACGCCTTCATGGATGTGGACTACGCGAAGAACGAGGACGCACCGCCCTTCCGCCACGCACTGTTCGTGCTGGCGCAGGTGATGTCCCGCGCCACGCCGGGCGTCGCGGTGGTCGATTGCGGCCACAAGGGTGTCTCGGTCGATTCCGGCATGCCCGGCGTGTGGGAACGGCCGGGGCTGCGCTACGCCGGTGCGTCGGACGAGCACGGCAAGATCATGATCGAGGACGGCGCCGCGCCTGCGCTGGGGGAAAAGCTGCGCCTGGTGCCTGGCCATTGCGACCCGACGGTCGACCGCTACGACTGGTATGTCGGCGTGCGGAAGGGGCGGGTGGAATGCCTCTGGCCGATCGCGGCAAGGGGCGCGATGGCGTAAACGGCGGACCGTGGGTGAAGGCGATACTGCCGCAGCTCGCTTTCACCCCCGCCGCCGCGAAGCTGTCACCGACGGCTTTCCCAGACGTCTATGCCTCCGAGGCAATCCAGGAAGTGATAGGAAAAACTGATGGTGCGTCGGAGCGGTGCCTCTACAGGGTAGACAGCGACGTCGACGGGAATTTCGACAGACCATGGCGGCTGGAAGGGGAGCTGCCGGGATGCCTCGTAGGTGCTGCCGAAGACCGCTTCCATATCGGCCAGTGTGATGCACCCGAAGCGCTCACTGGTCAGAGCAATATGCAACTCGTTGCCGTTCGGGGACCGCGATCGCTCCGGAAATACTACGAATGCCGCACCGGCAATTCTTGATGGTTCGGCGCCGGGGCCAAGGCTGCCCAATTCCGGGGCGTCAGGCGAGGGCGAAACCCTCCCGCTGCGGCGAGCCACTACAAGTCCCAAGGCATCGGCCGCGCGTTCCGGAATGAATACGTCGTCGCTGTAAAGGAAGGGGCGGAGTTGCCAGAGCACGGCACGCGCCTGTGCCATCTGCTGTGGGCTTCGAGGACCTGCGGATTCCCTCGTGCGTTGAACCGATCGCGTCTCTGCTTCACCCGTATGAGCGGTATTCTGACCCGCAGCGGGCTGCCATTCGCCCATGAGGATCAGGCAAACGGCAGCGGTTCCGGCCGCAAAGCGCAAGTCTAATATCACTGGCTGGCCCAGATGATCCGGTGCATCCAGGCGATCTCCGGCAGTTCGAAGCTGTACGACGGATGCGCCGGATTCAGGCTGGCGAGTTCGATCCGCTTGGCTGACTGGCGGCGCAGTTCCTTGGCCATCACCTCGCCCTTGCCGGTGCGCACCACCACGCGGTCGCCGCGCCGCACCGGGGCGGCGGGGGACACGACGACGACGTCGCCGTCGCGGAACACCGGTTCCATGGATTCACCGGAGATCTCGAGCGCATAGGCGTTGGGGTCGCCGATCTCTGGCAGGGAAATCTCGTCCCAGGACCCGCCGACGGGGTAGCCGCCATCGTCGAAGTATCCTTCGCCGCCGGCCTGGGCCAAGCCGATCAGCGGCACGCGCCGCCCGACACCGCCGCGCCCGCCGCCGCGCGGCAGGGCCGGCAGGCCGGAGACAAGGGAGGCGAAATCCTCGATCCCCCGCCCGACCGCGTTCAGCACCTTGGCGACGCTCTCGGTTGAGGGCCAGCGGGCGCGGCCATCGGCGCCGATGCGCTTGGACGGGTTGAAGGCGGTCGGGTCCAGCCCCGCCTTGCGCGCCAGGCCCGAAGCGGACAGCCCGTGTTCCGCCGCCAGGGCATCGAGGGCGCGCCAGATGTCGTCATGCCGCATGGTGGTGCCGTTGTTCCGTTGCCGGGGATGGTCCCGTCGCCGCGACTCCAGATGATGTGTCGCTAGCTGGGCAAGCTATCCTAGGTTTTGTTTCGGAAATCAATAGGCAGATGTTCCTTTTTGATCTTGCGGAGCGCAACCGAGACGGTTAATGTTCTTGTATTGTTCACTTCACAGGCGAGACCCCCATGCGACCTGCCCCCCGCAGTGCCCACGCCCCCCGCTTTGCCAGCATCTCGGTTGCGGAACCGTTCCGCTCCGCCGAGGAAGCATGGTTCTGGACCATGTCCGCGCTGATCGCGCGCCGCGACGGTGCCCGCGTTTCCGCCGGCAAGGGCAACAAGATCCGCCCCTGCGAACCTGACGACGTGATCAAGTGTCTCGACCGGTTGTACCGCCATCGGCGGATCGACCTGATCCATGCGCGCGTCATGCGCGTCTGGGGTGAGCGCGGCACCGCGCCGGACCCCTGCCACCTGTCCGAACGCGCCGATGCGGCGCAGTGGCGGGAGGCGATGAACCGCCTGGAATGGCCGCTGCGGGTCAAGGGCATCGTGGGGTGAGGGTGGCTGCCGACACGGTCCCGGCGGCACCCGGAGGAGACCTGCGCTGCCCTCGCTTGCGGCCGGAATCCATTCCGTGCCGGCGGCCCGACGACCGCGTGAACCATCCAGATATCTCTCCCGCCGCGGCGGATGGCCCGCGCCGCGGCCCGCCTGCGCACAACACGCGCGCGTGGTGGGTATGTCTACCGCCCATCCTGCCCGGCGCCAGGGATCGGCATTCCAAAGGCCCCCTGGCCTTTGGTGGGGTGGTTTGGAGGGGCGACGCCCCTCCAATCCCGCCTGGCACACCGTTCCACACCGTCGAGCACCCGCCATGACGCCGCGCCTGCGCATTGCGCGCGACGCGCCGCAGCAGGTCTGGATCGCCTTCGGTGGGCAGGCGGACCAGGTCTGGCTGCGCCCGCTGCGCCGCGGCTTCCGTCACTGCTTCGCCGCGTTGCGTGATGAGGCCGGCTGGACGGTGCTGGAACCGCTGTCGGGGCGATTGGTCGTCGCGCGCCTGTCGGTGCCCGCCGATTATGACCTGCCTGGCTTCTATCGCCGGGCCGGGCTGGCGGTGGTCGGTCCCTTTGCGCCCGGCCCGCCGCGGGCCGGTTGGCTTCCGAGTCTGCTGCCGTTCACCTGTGTCGCGCTGTGCCGCGCGGTGCTGGGTGCGGGCGCGCCGCCTGCGCTGACGCCGTGGGGCTTGTTTCGGCGATTGGCGAAGAATCTTCATTCATATGAGAAAAAAATCTTGACGACGACAAATAATTAGGATAATTATCCAATCGCCAAGGGGCGAACTGCGCCCGATGGCCTTCCTCCCGTTCCCCCCGAAGACTTGCGCGAGCCCGCTCCTCCTCACCGAGGGGCGGGCTCGCGGCTTTTTGGGGCGGGCGGAGGAGGACCCTTTCCGCATCCGAAGAGGAGCTGCGCGCGCATGGGTGGCCTGTTCAGCGCCCCAAAGCCTGTCGTCGTCGCACCGCCGCCGGCGGCCGCCACGACGGCAACCACCGACACGGCCCAGGCCGCCGAGGACACCGCCGCCGCGGCCCGTGCCGAGGCGCGCGGTCGCACCACGCGCGGCCTGGCCGGCACCATCGCCACCTCGGCCCGCGGCCTGCTCGGCACGCGGGCGGATTTCACCGCGACGCGCAAGTCGCTGCTGGGGGAATGACACGATGACGCCGGAGGAGATCCTCGCGCGGCATGTCCGCGCCCTTGACCAGCGCCGCGCCCATGATGCGCTGTGGCGGGACTGCTACGACTACGTGCTGCCGGCGATGCCGGCCGAACGCGTGGCGATCTACGACGCGACGGCGGCCGATGCGGCCGAGCAGTTGGCCGCGTCGCTGCTGGCGGAACTGACGCCGCCCTGGTCGCGCTGGTTCGGCCTGGCGCCGGGCCGGCCAGTGGAAGGCGACAGCGAGGCCGCGATCGCCCTCGAGGATGCGGCGGAGACGCTGCAGGGGCATCTCGACCGGTCGAACTTCGCGCTGGAAATGCACCAGGCCTTTCTGGACCTGGTGATCGCCGGCACCGGCGTGCTGCTGGTCGAGGAAGCGCCGCTCGGCGAGGCCTCGGCGCTGCGCTTCACGACAGTGCCGCTGCGCGAGGCGGTGCTGGAGGAAGGCCCGTCCGGCCGGCTCGACACCGTGTTCCGCGCCGCCCGGTTGACCGAGGTGGCACTGCGCCAGCGCTATCCCACCGCGCCCCTGCCGCCGCTGTCGGAGGATGAGGATGCCGAGGCGCCGCGCCATCGCGTGACCGAGGCCGTCTGGCCGGACCGCCATGGCACCCGCTTCATGGCGATTGCGGCGACCGATGCCGGGCCGGTGGTGCTGGCCGAGGGTCGTTTCGCGCAAAGCCCGTTCATCGCCTTCCGTTGGCTGAAGACGCCCGGCGAGACCTATGGGCGCGGCCCGGTCGCCAAGGCGCTGCCCGACATCCGCACCGCCAACAAGGTGGTCGAGCTGGTCCTGAAGAACGCGTCGATCGCCGCGACCGGCATCTGGCAGGCCGACGACGACGGTGTGCTGAACCCGGCCACGGTGCGGCTGGAACCGGGTGCCATCATACCGAAGGCGCCGGGGTCGGCGGGCCTCACGCCACTGGCCGCGCCGGGCAATTTCGACGTGTCCCAGCTGGTGCTGACGGATCTGCGCGCTCGCATCCGCGGCGCGCTGCTGGCCGACCGGCTCGGGCCGCAGCGGCGCGACAACATGACCGCGACCGAGGTGCTGGAACGCGCGGCCGAGACCGCGCGGCTGCTGGGTGCGACCTATGGCCGGCTGCAGTCGGAATTGCTGACGCCGCTGGTCGCGCGCTGCCTCGCCATCCTGCGTCGGCGCGGCGAGGTCCCGCCGCTGCTGCTCGATGGGCGCGAGGCGGTGCTGCGCTATCGAAGCCCGCTCGCGCAGGTGCAGGGCCGTTCCGATGCCGCCAACACCCTGCTGTTCCTGCAGACGGTGCGGGCGATGGGGCCGGAGGCCCTCGCGCAGATCGACCTGCCCGCCGCCGCTCGCTGGCTCGGCCGGACGCTGTCCGCGCCCGCCGAGATCCTGCTTCCCCCCGCCCAAACCGCCAAGGAGTAAGCCATGCCCGAGGACCTGCTGGAGACCGCGCTGGCCGAGACCGCCGCCCCGCAGAAGGGTGCGCGGCCCGAGGATGTGCCCGAGAAGTTCTGGGATGCCGAGACCGGCGCCATCCGCGTCGATGCGCTGGTGAAGTCGTATCGCGAGCTGGAGAAGCGCCTGTCCCAGCGCATCGTCCCGCCGGGCGAGGATGCGCCGGAGGAGGAGCGCATCCGCTTCCGCCGCGCGATCGGTGTGCCGGATGCGCCGGATGGCTATGCGATCGAGCCGAAGCACGATCTGTGCTGTGCCGATGACGGGATCAACCAGCGCCTGCACCAGGCGGGTTTCAGCCAGCCGCAGGCGCAACTGGTCTATGACTTGGCGGCGGAACGCCTGCTGCCGCTGATCGCCGAGGCGGCCAGCCAGTTCGAGGCGGAGCGCCAGGTCGAGAAGCTGCGCGAGCATTTCGGCGGCGAGGAACGCTTCCGCCGAATCGCCCAGCAGATCACCGCCTGGGGGCGGGCCAACATGCCGCCGCCAGTGATGGAGGCGTTGTCCACCACCGCCGAGGGGGTGATGGCGCTGCATCGGATGATGGAAGGTGGCGAACCGGGCCTCGCGCCGCGCGCCGAGGCGCCGGCGGCAGCCGATGAGACCGAATTGCGGGCGATGATGCGCGACCCGCGGTACTGGCGCACGCGGGAGCCGGAGTTCGTCCGCCGCGTGACGGATGGGTTCCGCCGCCTGGTGGGTGGGGCGTCCTGATGCCGCCTTCCGGCGGGGCTTGAGCGTCTCGCGACGTTCGTTCCGCCGGCGGCCCCGCGCGCCTGTCGCGCGCCTGTCGCGCGGTGGCCCGGGGGCGGGTGGCGCGCCGCGCTGCGGCCGTGCCGCCCGCCCCGTCCGTTTCCGGCCTGCGCACAACCCACCACGGGCGCGCAGGCCGCGCCGGCATCCGGCCCCACGTGGCCAACCGGGTGATCCGGCGCCTTCCATCAACACCACGATCGAAAGGGACACCCGCATGTCGGGCACCATCGCTGACGCCTTCACCAAGCAGTTCGAGGCCGAGGTCGCCGAGGCCTATCAGCGCCAGGGCAGCAAGCTGCGCCCCACCGTGCGTTCCAAGTCGGGCGTGAAGGGCGCTACCACGGTCTTCCCGCGGGTCGGCAAGGGCACCGCCGCGGCCAAGGCGCGCAACGGCGTCGTGCCGGTGATGAACCTCACCTACGCCAACGCCGAATGCTTCCTGCAGGACTACTACGCGGGCGAGTGGATCGACCGTCTCGACGAGATCAAGACTTCGATCGACGAGCGTTCGGTGATCGCCAATGCCGGCGCCTATGCGCTGGGGCGCAAGACCGATGAGCTGATCGTCGCAGCACTGGATACCGCGACGTCCGAGGCGCTGGGCACCGGCACGGGCCTGACGGACACCGATGGCCTGACCAAGGCCAAGGTGCTGATGGCCTTCGAGATGCTGGGTGCGGCCGATGTGCCCGATGACGGCAACCGCTTCGCGGTGGTCGGCTGGAAGCAGTGGTCGGAGCTGCTGCAGATCGACGAGTTCGCGCGTGCCGACTATGTCGGCGACGATGCGCTGCCCTGGAAGGGCACGCAGGCGAAGCGTTGGCTCGGCGCGCTGTGGATGCCGCATTCCGGCCTGACCAAGGCGGGGGTGCTGCGCTACTGCTACTTCTACCACAAGACGGCGGTGGGTCATGCGGTGGCGTCGGAGGTGACGACCGACATCACCTGGCATGGCGATCGTGCCGCGCATTTCGTCAACAACATGATGTCGCAGGGCGCGGTGATGATCGACCCGACCGGCGTCGTGCGGATGCGCGCCAAGGAGTGAAGGTTGGGGGAGATGAACTCCCCCAAACCGATCACCCATCGACGTTGCTTCGCAACCCCGACGGGTTCGGAACCCCCCTCCTTTTTCCGGCACTTGGAGACTGACCTCGGAGGTCAGCGCCAAAAGACAGAAGAAGGAGGGGGATCGGGGGAGTTCTCTCCCCCGAACTTTCTTTTTGTTCTCGACATCTCCAGGAGAATCCCCGATGGCGCTGTCCGCCCTCGCGCTGTGTTCGCGCGCGCTGCTCAAGATCGGTGCGCAGCCGGTTGCCTCGCTGGACGAGGGCACGGCCGAGGCCGAGGTCGCGGCCAATCTCTATCCGGGGATCCGCGATGCGCTGCTGTCGGCCCATCCCTGGTCTTTCGCCACCGCGCAGGCGGCGCTGGCGCGGCTGGCCGCGGTGCCGCGTGCCGACTTCGCCCATGCGTTCCAGTTGCCGGCGGGCTTCCTGCGGGCGCTGTCGGCGGGCACGGCGGGGCGCGCGCGCGGCATCGTGTATCGCCTGCAGGAGGACCGACTGTTCACCGATGCGGAGCAGGTCGCGCTGACCTATGTGTTCCGCCCGGATGAGAGCGCCTTTCCGCCGTTCTTCGCCAGCGCGCTGGTGGCGCGTCTGACGGCGGAGTTCTGCATTCCGCTGACGGAGAACAGCACGCGCGCTGAGATGCTGTATCGCCTGGCCGAGGCCGAGCTGCGCGTGGCGCGCCAGGCCGACAGCCAGCAGGCGAGTGCGCGGGTGCTCGAGAATTTTCCGCTCATCAGCGTGCGGGGCTGAGCCATGCCGTCGGTCAAGCGGGCCAAGACGAGTTTCGCCGCGGGGGAACTCGCGCCGGAACTGCTGGGGCGCGGCGATATCGGCGCCTTCGACAACGGGGCGCGGCGCCTGCGCAATGTCTTCATCCAGCCCACGGGTGGCGTGACGCGCCGCCCGGGGCTGCGCCATGTCACGCCGCTGCCGGGTGCGGCGCGGTTGATCCCCTTCGAATTCAACACCGAGCAGACTTACCTGGTCGTGCTGACCGCGGGGCTGCTCCGCGTCTACCAGGGCGATGCCGAGGTCGCGGTGCTGGGCGGGCCCTGGCACGGCTGGATGCTGCCGCAGATCGCCTTCACCCAGAATGCCGACACGCTGCTGCTGACGCATCCGGAGATGGCGCCGCAGCGGGTGACGCGCACGGCGTCGGGCTGGACCATCGCGCCTTGGGCCTTCGTGCATGAACCGTTCTTCCGCTTCGCGGACGCCGGCGTGACGCTGACGACAAGCGGGATCAGCAGCAACGTGGTGGTCACGGCCAACGCGATCGTCTTCGATGCGAGGCATATCGGCGCGCGGCTGCGTATCGGCGGCAAGCGGCTGATCATCGGCACCGTCATCAACGGCGCCCAGGTGGCCGCGACGGTCGAGGAGACGCTGTCGGGCACCGCGGCGACCACCGACTGGGACGAATCCGCATTCAGCGGCGCCCATGGCTGGCCGGTGACCTGCTGCTTCCACCAGGACCGCCTGGTGATCGGCGGGACGCGCGACCTGCCGAACCGGTTATGGCTGTCGCGCACCGGGGATTTGTTCAACTTCGACCTGGGCAGCGGCTTCGATGACCAGGCGATCGAGTTCGGCCTGGTCTCGGACCAGGTGAACGCGATCCGCGGCCTGTTCTCGGGGCGGCATCTGCAGGTCTTCACCTCGGGCGCCGAATGGATGGTGAGCGGCGATCCCCTGACGCCGGCGAATATCCAGCTCAATCGTCAGACGCGTGTCGGCTCGCCGATCGACCGGCTGGTGCCACCGGTGGATGTCGACGGTTCCACCGTCTTCATCGCGCGCGGCGGGCGCAGCGTGCACGAATTCGCCTATACCGACCTCAGCGACGTCTACCAGGCGAATGACCTGGCCACGCTGGCGCGGCACCTCGTCAACACGCCGGTCTCGATGGCCTATGACCAGGCGTCGCGGTTGCTGCACATCGCAATGGCGGACGGCACGCTCACCACCTTGACCATCTATCGTGCCGAGCAGGTGACGGCCTGGACGCGGCAGGAGACGAATGGCGCCTTCCGCGCCCTGGCCGAGGCCGAAGGCACGGTCTGGGCGGTGGTCGAGCGCGCCGGCCTTTTCATGCTGGAACGCTTCGAGGCGGGTCTCGCCCTCGATGCAGCGCTGAGCGGGGAAGCCGCGAGCCCGCAGGATGAATGGAGCGGCCTCGGCCATCTCGAAGGCCGCGAAGTAGGCGTGCTCGCCGATGGTGCGCCGCGTGCGCCTGCCACGGTCAGCGGCGGCGCGGTGCTGCTCGATCCGCCGGCTTCGGCGGTGCAGATCGGTCTCGCCTTCCGACACGAGATCGAACCGCTGCCGCCCGACCTGATCACGCCGAGCGGTGCGGCGACCGGGCCGCTGCGGCTGGTCGCCGCCACCTTCCGGCTGCTTGAGACGGCGGCGCTGTCGGTCGATCTCGGCCGCGGGGCGGAACCGGTGCCGTTCCGTCGGCTCGACACCGTGCTGCTCGATGCTGCGCCGGCGCGCTTCACCGGCGATGTCACGCTGCGTGGCCTCGGCTGGCGGCGCGATCGGCTGCGCCCGGTGTGGCGCATCGAAGGCGATGCGCCGCTGCCGATGACGCTGCTTTCCGTCACCACCGAGATCAGGATGACCGACTGATGGCCCAGCTCGCTACCATTGCCTCGCTCGCCGGCACCGGTCTCGCCGTCTATGGCCAGGTCCGCCAGGGCCAGCAGCAGAAGGCCACGACCAAGGCGCAGGAGGCGAACCTGCGGGCGCAGCAGACCGCGCAGGTGGAACAGGCCGCGGCGCAGGCCGCGGCGAACCAGCGTGACCGCCAAGACAAGCTCGCCAGCACCATCGCCTCGGCCCGTGCGCGGGCGGCGGCGAGCGGTGTCGCGCCTGACGAGGGCTCGGCTGCCGCGCTGACCGCCGGGCTGGCGACCGATGCGGCAAAGGCCACCGCGGAGGATGCGTCGCTGATGAGCACGCGGCTCGCCTCGGGCCGGCGATCACTGCTGGCGTCCGATGGCAGCTTGAACAGCTATCTGCGCGCCGGCCAATCGCTCGGCGGCGCCGTGCGCAACCTGCTGAGCTGATCACGGCAGTCGCCGATCGCCGGGACCGCCTGGCACTTCGCGCCCTCAGACGCGTCGCGCCGGAAGCGCGCTTTCGGCGTGACGCCGGGCTGCCCGCGGCCCGCATGCGCGGCCATGCCCCGTGGCTGCACGTCATCCCGCCGGCGATCTGTGCGACCCATCGCCCCACCCCAGGACCCCGAGGATCACCCATGGCCGAACACATCACGATCGGCGATGTCGCGCCGCGCGTGCAGTACGTCGCGGACGGCGTGCTGGCCGACTTCACTTACCCCTTCCCGATCTTCGAGGAATCGGATCTTGAGATCCGCCTCGATGGCGCGGTGCTGGCCGGTGGCGCGACCGTCAGCGGCGCCGGCGCCTCCGAGGGTGGCACGGTGACCTTCACCGAACCGCCCGCGAACGGCACGCGCATTACGCTGCGGCGGCAACTCAGGATCGCCCGCGCGACGGATTTCCAGGACAACGGCATCCTGCGCGCGCGCAGCCTGAACGATGAGCTCGACTACCAGGTCGCGGCCATCCAGCAGGTGGCCGACGATGTCGCCGGCGCGGTGCGGCTCGACCCCGCCGATGCGGGCAACGTCGTGCTGCCGCTGCGCGGCGCGCGCGCCAACCGCGTGCTGGGCTTCGACGGTTCGGGCGACCTCGCGGTGTTCGACCGCGACACCGGCCTGCTCGGCGTGCCGTTTGCGGGCGGCGTGCCTCGCAGCGTCGAGGACAAGCTCGCCGAACGGCTGAGCGCGCGCGATTTCGGCGCGACGGGCGACGGTGTGACCGATGACGGGCCGGCGCTCGCCGCTGCCATGGCGGCCGCGGCGGCCTCGGGTCATGTGCTCGAGATCGGCGAGGGCACCTATCGCACGACGCAGCCGCTGCTGCTCGGCGGTGGCGCGGCGGGGCTGAGCATGCGCGGCTCGATCCTGTATGCCGGGCCGACCGGACAGGCGGCGCTGACGCTGGGCGACGGCGCCGCGGTGCGCAACGCGGCCAAGCACTATGAAGGCCTGCGCGTGGTGCGCGCCGCGCTGTCGGATTGGACCAACGAGGCCGATATCGGCATCGTCATGCGCAACCTCGACGCCTCGCTGGTCGAGATCCGCCAGGTGGAAGGCTTTACCATCGGCATCCGCACCCAGGGTGTCGAGCGTGGCTTCGAGGATACCACGCTGATCCTCGGGCGCATCGTGAACAATCATATCGGGCTCGACGTGCGGACCGAGACGGCGGGGGCGTGGAATACCTCCGTGCGCTACTATGGCGGTCACTTCGCCATCGGCAGCACCGTGCACACCGACAAGGACCGCTTCGGTATCCGGCTGTCGGCGGCACCGGGTGCCTATGTCGCGCACAACCGGCATCTGTTCGACGGGCCGGGCTTCGAATTGCAGGCCGAGGGTCGCCCGATCAGCGGCATTCCCGTGCTGTGCCAGGTGAACAGTCGTTCGGTCTGGGTGCGCGGCATGCGCATGGAAGGCTGCAGCCCCTTCGTCGCACGCCACACCGGCGGCGCGCAGGACCATGTCTACGAAGTGGCGTGGGCCAGCCAGGCCTATCTCGTCTCCGTGGACTACACGGCCACGGCCACGCGCACCGGCGCGGTGGTGCGCGCCTCCCACCAGGCGGCCGCCTTTCGCGAGGCGAGCCGCGAGGTCGGCAGCGTGCCCAATCTGCGCGCCGCGCGGATCCGCTGGTCGAACACGGAATGGGGCTTCGAGAAGCTCGCCTGCCTGTCGTCCAACGTTTCGGGCAGCCCGTCGACGCTGGCGGATTTCGCCTTGGCCGCGCTCGATTCCTATGGGTTCACCGACAATGGCGTGGTGCTGACCGGCGGGCGGGGCCTCGGCTTCGTGGTGGATGCGCGCAGCTGCCGCGACTTCGCGCTGGCGGTCGATGCCGACGCGCCGCGCATCGCGGTGATGTGCTTCGACGCCAGCCGCAACCTGCTGAGCGATACCGGCACGCCGTTGGTGCGTGCGTCGGGGCAATCACTGGTGTGGAACGCGTCGGCGCGGTGGTTCCAGGGTTCGGCCGACATGGCGGATGCGACGCTGACGCGTCCGCAGGTCGTGCATCTGGAACCGCAGGTGGCCTATGCCATCATCGGCCTGGTGCGCATCGGCACGGATTATGAGGTACGGGCCATGCGCCTTGCCTGCGATCCGCTGTTCGCGCCGCCGCTGCTGTTCGCCCAGCCGACCCTGCCGCATGGCGGGCGTGAACTGGTGGCCGAAGCGGCTTGGGATCCGGCTTCGATCGCCGCCGGCGCCACGGCGCAGTTCAACGTGCCTTTGGCTGGCGCGCGTCCGGGTGATTTTGCCTCGGCGGCCTTCTCGCTATCGACATCTGGCGTGGTGTTCATCGCGCAGGTGGGGGCCACCGATGTGGTGACCGTCACCGCCTGGAACCGCAGCGGGGCGGCAATCGACCTTGCCGCCGGCGCGGTGCGGGCACGCGTGGTGAAGGCGTGAGCGGCCGGCGCGAGGCCGGGCCGCGCGGGCCTGATCTGCGCGCGGCGATGGATGTGGTGGCGGAGGAGTATTTCCGCTTCCTGCATGGTGGGCCGGAACCGGGCACCGGCGACGACACCAAGGCGTTCACGGCGCATCACGCGGCGTGCCGCGCGGCGCTCGCGCATTTCGAGCATCTGCTCAAGCTCGCCCGCGCCATGGGCGACCCCGACAGCGGCATCGAGGAGGCAACGGCCTTCCTCATCGAGGCCCGCCAGGCGCTTTCCGCTTTCGAGGAGGAGGACATCCATGGCGAGGAGGAGCATGGCTGATGCGGGATTTCTCGAATTCACCTGGGTGTGGAACCAGCGGCTGCGCCATGACACGCCGTCGGTGCATCGGCGCATCGCGCGCTGGCTTGAATCGCGCGATGCCGGCGCGGATCGCCGCCTGCTGCTGATGGCGTTCCGCGGTTGCGGCAAATCCACCCTCGTCGGGCTGTGGTGCGCCTGGCAACTCGCACTCAGGCCGCAGACGCGCATCCTGGTGCTGGCCGCGGATGCGTCGCTGGCGGTCAAGATGGTCGCCAGCGTGCGGCGGCTCATCGAACGCCATCCGCTGTGCAGGCACCTGTTGCCGGATGGCGCGGAAGCCTGGGCGTCGGACCGCTTCACCGTGGCGCGGGACGGCGCGCTGCGCGATCCGTCGATGATGGCGCAGGGCATCGGCGGCAATGTCACCGGCAGCCGCGCGGAAGTGATCGTCTGCGACGACGTCGAGGTCGCCGGCAATTGCGACACGCCGGGCAAGCGCGCGGAACTGCGCGAGCGGCTGGCGGAAGCGGAGTTCATCCTGGTGCCCGACGGCACCATCCTGTTCGTTGGCACACCGCATTGCGAGGACAGCCTCTATCGCCATCCGAAGGAGGATGGGGCCTTCTTGAAGGGCTATCGCAGATTGGCCGTGCCGGTGGTGAACGCAGCCGGTGCCTCGGCCTGGCCGGAGCGGTTCTCGCGCGAGGCCGTCGCGGCCCTGCGCGACCGCGTCGGGCCGTTGCAGTTCCAGCGGCAGATGCTGTTGCAGCCCGTGGCGTCGAGTGCCGTGCGGCTCGATCCCGCCGCCATCATCCGATACGGCGAGGAGCCCGACTATCGCGAGGCGCAGGGCAGGGGGGTGTTGACCCTGCTGGGGCGGCAGCTGGTGTCGGGTGGGGCCTTCTGGGACCCGGCCTATGGGCGGCCGGGTGCGGGGGGGGATGCCTCTGTCCTCGCCTGTGCCTATGTCGATGGGGAAGGGCATGCCTTCCTGCACCGGCTGGCCTATCTGACGCATGACCCGGATGCGCCAGATGACCCGGCGACACAGCAATGCCGCGCGGTGGCTGCGGTGCTGCAGGAGACGCTGCTGCCGGTCGTGCGGGTCGAGACGAATGGCCTCGGGCGTTTCCTGCCGGCCTTGTTGCGACGGGAAATGGCGCGGGCCGGGGTCGCCTGCACGGTGGTCGAACACGCCAGCACGCGGGCCAAGGCGGATCGCATCCTTGGCGCGTTGGAGCCGGCTTTGGCGGCGCGTCGGCTGCATGCGCATGAGAGCGTGTTCCGCACCACCTTTGCCGGCGAGATGGCGGAATGGCGCCCTGATGCGGTGGGCGCGCGCGACGATGCGCTTGATGCCGTCTCAGGCTGCCTGCTGGCCGAACCCGTTCGATTGGTTCGTGCCGCGGCGCCCGCCCGCGCCCCTTCGTGGCGCGGCTAGGGCAGATCCTGACCAGATGGGGTCACCTGATCGGGTGAAGGTCCTCGGAATGACAAGGACCTGGAGCCGCCGCCATGAGCCTGCGCGAATGTGAACGGTTCCAAATGGGCCGTCGCTTCACGCCGTCGTTGCCCCGGTGAGCGTCACAAAAGGGCGGGCGATCCCCACCCCATCGACGCCGCAGGCAACATCGATGGGCGCGCCGGTCCGGGGGTGTTCACGCCCCGGGCCGTCCTAGGCGGCCCGCTTCTTCAGAATTTCGAGTTCGTGCCGCGCCAGCCCGGCGTCCGTGATCTCGAATCGACCATCGGCGCGCGGCTGGGCCAGGCCCATGCCGGTCAATCTCTTCAGGCAGGGCCCGTCCTTGAGACCAGGCGGGCGGCCGTGCGGCCCGACTAGCATCAGCCGGTGGAGCGCCGAACGGCAGCAGGTCTCGAGATAGGGCTCGTTCCACATCGCGGCGTCGGTACTCCCGGGGACATCCCCAAGGGTGGGCCGACGCCGCTTCCCGTTCAAGGTTCCAGCAGAAGGCAGGCGAGAGAATGCCGATTCAGATCGAACCCTTATGGTGGATCACGGCCGTGGAGGCGCCTGTCGTCACGGCGTTGTTCTGGATGATCCATGGCCTGCGCCGCGACATGCAGGAGCGCATCGAGCGCGGCGACCAGCGTGATTCCGATGCGCTGACCCGCACCCGTGACGAACTGGCGCAGTTCAAGATCGAGGTGGCGCGGACCTATGTTCCGCTGTCGCTGATCCGTGACCTCGACCGCCGCATCAACGATCACCTGATCCGCATCGAGGAAAAGCTGGAGGAGGTGTCGCGCGCCGGGATCGCCGTGGCGCAGGCCGCCCGCAGGATGGAGGAACGGGAATGAGCGCGTCCCTGCATCAGGGGCCGCGCGAGGCGGCCGCCGAGACCCTGGCGCTGACCCTGTGGGGCGAGGCGGCGGGCCGCCCGGTCCGCGCGATCGAAGCGATGGCGGCGCTGGTGGTGAACCGGGCACGCCAGGCGGCGATCCCCGGTGGGCCGGCGCATTGGGGCCGCGGGGTGGCCGGGGTGTGCCGCGCGCCGTTCCAGTTCCCGTGCTGGAACCGCAACCATCCGCGCCACGCCGCGCTGCGGGAGGTGCCGCCGGGCGATGGCGCGCTGGCGATCTGCCGGCGCGTGGCGGCGCGCGCGATCGCGGGATCCTTGCCCGACCCGACCGGCGGGGCGACCCATGTCCATGATGCGGCGGCGCTGCCGGGCTGGGCACTGGGCCGCCCGGCGGTGGCCGAGATCGGCGGGCTGTGCTTCTACCGGGCCGAGGATCTCGGCTGAAACCCGTGCTACAGGGTGGCGATGGAACCATTCATCTACACCTTGCTGCGCGCGGACGATTGGCGCGCGGCGGAAGCGGCCGGTGCCTATGACGGCAGTGCCGACGATGCGCGCGACGGCTTCCTGCATTTCTCCACCGCCGCGCAGGTGCGGGCGAGTGCGGCCAAGCATCGCGGGGGCGTGGCTGACCTGATGCTGGTGGAAGCGGATACGGCGGCGCTCGGTGCGGCGCTGCGCTGGGAACCGGCGGCCGGCAGCAAGCGGCCGGGGCTGTTCCCGCACCTGTATGCCGCCCTGCCGCTATCATCCGTGTCGCGCGTGGTGGCGCTGCCGCTCGGCGCGGATGGGCTTCACGTGTTCCCCGCGGGCTTTGCCTGACGGTGGCTGGCGGCCTGCTGGCTCATCAGCAGGGCGAAGACGACGATGACGGCGCCGGCAATCGTCCAGGCATTTGGCCAGACGCGCCAGATCGCCAGGTCGAAGGTAATGGCGAAGACCAGGGCGCTGAATTCGAGTGGTGCGAGCCGCGCGGCGGAATCGTGGCGGAAGGCGATGGCGAGGCACAGCGTCGCCCCGCCCGCCAGAAGGCCGTTCACCGTCAGCGCAGCGAGGTCGAAGGCCGGGGGCGGCACCCAGGAGGCTGCCGCGAAGGGCGCGATCAGGATCAGCCCGGGCAGGGATGACCACAGGATCAGCACCGCGGCACCGGTTTCGTGGCGCAGCAGCCGGTTGATCGTCAACACCGTCGCGTAGCACACGGTCCCGAAGAAGGCCCAGAGATAGGCCCGGATCGGACCGCCGGCCGCCATCCCCGGCCACATCGCGACCAGCACGCCGGCGAAGCCGAGCACCGACCATCCCCAGACCGCCGGCCCGGTGCGCTCCTTCAGCACCAGCGCGGCCAGCCCCAGCGTCATGAAGGGCGCGGTGAAATAGACGAGGTAGCCCTCGGCCAGCGGGATCTCCCGCAAGGCGAGGAAGAAGCCGAAGCCCGAACCGATCATCAGCACGGCACGGGTCAGGTGCAGCAGCGGATGCGCGGTGGACAGCGTGCCGCCCGCACCGCGCATCGCGGCGCGCGCGACGAACAGCCCCAGCAGCAGCGCCGCATAGCGCACCGCGATCACCTGGTCCGCCGGATAGCGTCCCGACAACAGCTTGGAATTCGCATCGAGCAGCGCGAACAGCGCCATCGCGGCGACGATGAAGGCCGGGCCCTTCATGAGTCGTGGCTTTGCCTCCGTCGCCGGCGCACGTATCCGCGTGCCTGGCTTGCGCGCCCTGCGCTGTCGCTTTGGCGGCCGATGGCGGTCTGGGCGCGGTCGTGGCGTGCGGTCCCGGCCCGATGCGGGGCATCGGGCCGCATTCTGATGGCGAAGGGGGGCACCGGCGAACTTTCTTCGTGTGACCGTCGCTTCTGAGCGCGTGCGCGGAGTGGCGTCAACCGGGCTTTCCCCGCGCGGCGGACCGGGGCACAAGACCGGGCCATGACCCCCGCCCTTGCCTCCGCCCTCATGCCGCTGATGCGCGGCCTCGATGCCGAGACCGCCCATGGGATCGCGCTGAAGGCGTTGGCCGCCGGGCTGGCCGGGCGCGATTCGGGCCGCGATGATCCCGTGCTGGCGACCGAGGCTTTCAGCCTGCGCTTCCGCAACCCAATCGGCCTCGCCGCCGGCTTCGACAAGGATGCGGTGGCTGTGGTGCCGCTGATGCGCCTCGGCTTCGGTTTCGTTGAGGCCGGCACGGTCACGCCGCGCCCGCAGCCCGGCAATCCGCGCCCGCGCCTGTTCCGCCTGGCCGAGGACGCCGCGGTGATCAACCGCATGGGCTTCAACAATGGCGGGCTGGATGGGTATGTCGCGCGGCTGCGCGACCTGCCGGCGGAACGGCCCGCCGTGTTCGGTGCCAATATCGGCATCAACAAGGAAGGCGCGGATCCGGAGCGCGACTATCCCGCGCTGTACGCCGCTGTCGCGCCCTTTGCCGACTACGTCACGGTGAATGTGTCGTCGCCGAATACGCCGGGGCTGCGCGACCTGCAGGGGGAGGAACGGCTCGCCGCCATCCTCGATGCCATCGCCGCGACGCGCGCGGGCCTGCCGCGCACGCCGCCGCTGCTGGTGAAGATCGCGCCGGACCTCGCCGACGATGCGTTGGGGCCGATCGTGCAGGCCTGCCTGACGCGCGGCGTCGCCGGGCTGATCATCTCCAACACCACCATCGCGCGGCCGGCGCTGCGCTCGGCGCATGCGAAGGAAGCCGGTGGGCTGTCGGGCGCGCCATTGTTTGCGCCTTCGACCGAAGTGCTGCGCAAGGTATTCGCCATCGCGCGAGGACGGCTGACGCTGATCGGCGTGGGCGGCATCGCGACCGCCGAGCAGGCCTATGCGAAGATCCGCGCCGGCGCGTCGCTCGTGCAGATGTATACCGGCTTCGCCTATGCCGGCCCCGTGCTGCCGCGGTGCATCGCCGATGGCCTGGCCGCGCTGCTCAAGCGCGACGGTTTCACTTCTGTCGCCGACGCCGTCGGCAAGGATGCGTGATGGAAATCCTCGACGGCATCGCCACCATCGCCGACCGCTATGACGGCTATGTGCTCGACCTGTGGGGCGTCGTGCATGACGGGCGCAAGCCTTACCCGGGCGTGCCGGAAGCGCTGGCCGAACTCAAGGCACGCGGCAAGGCGGTCTGCTTCCTGACCAACGCGCCGCGTCGCGCCTGGGTTGTGGCGCAGATGCTCGACCGGATGGGCCTCGATCGCGCGCTGTATGACGGCATCATGTCCTCGGGCGAGGTGTCCTGGCGGCACCTGAAGGATCGGCGCGACCCATGGTTCGCCGGGCTCGGGCGGCGCTGCGTGCATATCGGGCCGGAACGCGACCTGTCGGTGGTCGAGGATGGCGCGGCCGAGATCGTGACCGACCCGGCGCAGGCCGATTTCCTGCTCAATACAGGGCCGGACGACCAGCGTGGGCCGACCAGCCCGGAACCATACCGCGCGATGCTCGAAGCCTGCGCGGCCGCGAAGCTGCCGATGGTCTGCGTGAACCCCGACCGCGCGGTGATGGTCGGCGGGCGCAAGGTGATCTGTGCCGGCGCGCTGGCCGACATCTATCTCGACCTCGGCTGCGCGGTGCGGGAGGTCGGCAAGCCCGACCCGGCCGTCTATGAGCCGGTCCTGGAGTTGCTCGGCAATCCGCAGCGCCATCGCGTGGTGGCGATCGGCGACACCCCGCATACCGACCTGGCCGGCGCCCAGGCCGCCGGGCTGGACGCGCTGTGGGCGCTGACCGGCCTCGCCGCCGAGGCGCACGGCGATGACCCGTCGCCCTCGCATCTCGCCGCCGTCGCGCATAAGGAAGGCGTCCGCCCGATCGCCGCGCTGCGGAGCCTGCGCTGGTGACCGCCCGCGCGCAGACCCGCCTGCGCGCGATATGCCTCGCCCTGCCCGAGGCAGCCGAGCAGGAGACCTGGGAACACCCGACCTGGCGGATCCGCGGCCGCATCTTCTGCATGTGGAGTCCGATGGAGGACGGCACCGGCGCGCTGTGGTGCAAGGCGCCGCGCGGGGTGCAGGAGATGCTGGTGGAAGCCGACCCCGACCGCTTCTTCCGCCCGCCCTATGTCGGCCCGAAGGGCTGGATCGGACTGCAACTGACCGGCCGGATCGATTGGGATGAGGTCACCGCGCTGGTGACGCGGTCCTGGCGCATGACGGCACCGAAGCGCGTGGCCGCCGCGCTGGCCGGGGACTGACCTGCCGGCGGCGTGCAGCGGCTACGCCGATGCTCCGGCGCCGCTGCGGCCGAACACATCCGTGCTGAGATAGCGCAATCCGGAATCCACGATGAGGGTCGCAACGGTCGCGCCCGAACCAAGCCGTTCAGCCAACCTGAGCGCGGCAACGACATTCGCCCCGGTCGATGTTCCCGCGAAGATGGCTTCCTCCTCCGCCAGTCGCCGCGCCATCGCCTTGGCCTCCGCGGTCGACACGGTCAGGATCTCGTCCACCTCGGCGCGGCTCCACAGCGGTGGCAGGAACCCCACGCCGATCCCTTCGATCTGGTGCGAGCCCGCCGGCCCGCCCGAGAGCACCGCCGATTCGCTCGGCTCAACTGCGACGACGCGGAGATCGCCCTTGTATCGCCTGAGCGCCCTGCCGGTGCCATGCAGCGAGTGACCGGTGCTGACCGCGTGGACGAACGCGTCGATCCGGCCTTCCGTTTGCCGCCACAGCTCCTCGCCAAGATCGGCATAGCCGGCCGCGCCGTCCTCGTTCTTCAGCTGGTCGGAGAACCAATGCGCCTGCCGCGTGCTGATCTCCGACGCCTTGGCGATCATGGCGTTGACGAGATCCTTGCTGATCTTCCTGTCGGGGCTGGGTACGTCGGTGATGTCGGCGCCGAAGGCGCGCATCGTCCGCCCCTTCTCCTCGCTGAACGCGTCCGAGTAGACGAAATGCGCCTTGTACCCCAGGGCGCGCGCCACGAAGGCCAGCGACACGCCGGTGGTGCCGGCGGTGTATTCGACGATCGTGCCGCCGGGCGACAGCAGCCCCTTGGCGACCGCGCCCTGCACGATGGCGCGCGCAAGGCGGTCCTTCATGCTGCGGGTAGGATTGGCGGATTCGAGCTTGGCAACGATCCGGGCGCTCCCCGCGGGAACGACCCTGCGCAGTTCAACGAGGGGCGTGTTGCCGATGGCATCGAGGATGGAGTGCGCTGGCACGGCTGTCGTCCTGGAGGCGATGTCGGGATCCGGTCGGTCGTCGTCTACCAGATGGGCCGGCAGGCATCCAACGCGGCGGCGCCAACCTGCTCCCGGGGGCTGCGCGCCGGCCTCGCCTCAAACGATGTCGGCGAAACCGGCGCCGGCTTCCATTGCCAGCGTCTCCGCGACAGTGGCCAGCGCCCCGCGCAGCGCGGCCCGGTTCGGTGCCGCGCCCAGCGAAAGCCGCACCGCGGCAATCGGCGCCGTGGCGGGATCTGCGGCGAAGGCATCGCTCGGCACGACGGCCAGCCCCTGTCGGCGCAGCTGTGCCGCGAAATGCAGCCGGTCCCAGGATGCCGGCAGGCGCAGCCAGAGATGCAGCCCTTCGGGATCGCCGGTGAACGACCCCGGCGGCAGGAGGTCGCCGGCGATCCGCTGGCGGGCGACATTCTCCCGCCGGATCGCGCCGAGCACCGATGCCGCCGTGCCGTCCCCGATCCAGGCCGCGGCCAGCCCGGTCATCAGCGGCGATGCCATCAAGACCTGCGCCCGCAGCGCCGCCGTCAGCCTGGCCGCCCAGGCCGCGTCCGGCACGACGAGGAAGGCAACGCGCAGGGCCGGGGAGATCACCTTCGACAGCGTCGCCACATGGAAGGTCAGCGCCGGGGCCAGGCTTGCGATCGCCGCCAGCGGCTGCGACGGCAGCACGCCATAGGCGTCGTCCTCGACGATCGGCAGGCCGTGGCGCCGCGCGATGGCGGCGATCGCTTCGCGACGTTCGGCCGGCATGGTGATGGCGGTCGGGTTGTGCTGGGTGGGCACGAGATAAAGCGCCTTGGGCGCGCAATCGGCGCAGGCGGCATCAAGCGCGTCAGGCAACATGCCCAGCGCGTCGCCGGGCACCGCGCGCAGCAGCAGCCCGGCCTGCGCGGCCAGCCCACGCAGGCCGGGATAGGTCAGCGGATCGGTCAGCACGGTGTCTCCGCGCGCGGCCAGCGCGCCGAACACCGCCGCCAGCGCCGGCTGCGCGCCGGGCGTCACCAGTACGCGGTCCACCGGCACCACGCCGAGCGTCGGCCGCAGCCAAGCCGCGCCGGCCGCCCGTTCCGCCGCGCTGCCCGCACCTGAGCGATAGGTGAGCCGGCGCGCCACGTCGTCCCCACCCAGCAGCCGCGCGAGGCTCTGTTGGAGCAGCGCCGGCAGTGCAGGCTCGGTGGGGATCGGCGGCAAGTTCATCCCGAGATCGACGGGACCCTGCGCGGCGTCCTCCGCAGGGGCGGCCGCAGCGCCGCGAATGAAGGTGCCGCGGCCGACCGTGGCATCAAGCAGGCCGCGGCGGCGCGCCTCGGCATAGGCACGAGTGACGGTGGTGAGGTCGAGGCCGAGCGCTTCGGCCAAGGCGCGATGCGTCGGCAGCCTCTGGCCCGGCCGCAGCGTGCCGTCGGCGATGGCGGCATCGATGGCTTCCGCGATGGCGCGGTAGATCGGGCCGTCACGGCCCTCGATGCGCGGCACCCAGCCGGAATTGTCCTGCAGACTCATCTTGCCATGAAACCATGCAATCCATATAAAATGCCGAAGGCGGCACTTATTGTATGTATGTCAATGCGGATTGTATGGCAAATGCGCCCTGCACCGGAGGTCGCCGCGATGGAGAAACCCATGGCCGGATCATCAAGGGTCGTCGAAGGCGTGAAGCGCGGCATCCGCCTGCGCTGCCCGCAATGCGGGCAGGGGCATCTCTTCGAGAGCTTCCTGAAGGTGCGTGCGCAGTGCGAGGTCTGCGGCGAGGACAACAGTGTCTTTCCGGCCGACGATGCGCCGCCCTACCTGACGCTGCTGTTGGTCGGGCACCTCGTCTTCCCCTTCGTGTTCTGGGCGGAGAAGGTCTGGGCACCGGCGCTGTGGCTGCAATTCGCCATCTGGCTGCCGCTGATCCTGGTGATCACGGTGGGCAGCCTGCCCTTCATGAAGGGGGCGGTGATCGGCATCGCCTGGGCGAATGGCGTGACGCGCAGCAGCGCGCGGCAGTAGAGGCGTCCTCTTCGCCCGGGTCGCGTTCGACCCGGGCGGGGCCTGATTCAATCGACGATGAACAGCTTCGCGCCGCCCTCGGTGCGCGACCGGTGCGGCTCGGCGCCGTCCGCAACCTGGTACGACATGCCCGGCTTCAGCGTGAACACCCGGCCATCGGCGAGCGTGGTTTCCAGCTCCCCTTCCAGTACCAGCAGCACATGGCCCTTCTGGCACCAATGGTCGGAGATGTAGCCGGGCGAATACTCCACCATGCGGACACGGATCTGGTTGCCCTCCGGGCCGACATGGCGGGTGCGCCACAGCGCCTCGCCGGCGTCGCCGGCATGGCGGGTGGGCTCCACCGCGGACCAGTCGGTGGTGTCGAAGGGGATGGCAGCCATCTGCATCGGGCAGGGTCCTCAGGCGTGGCCGGCGGAACCGGACAACAAGGCGGGATCGACGCGCAGCTTCGCCAGCGCCGCTTCCCAGGTGTGGCTGGTATCGTCGCGGAACACCAGCGACCCATCGGCCGGGACATTCAGCCAGGCATTGCGCTGGATCTCGTCTTCCAACTGGCCCGGCGCCCAGCCGGCGTAGCCCAGGGCGAGCACGCAATCCTTCGGCCCGCCGCCGCCGGCGATCGCCTTGAGGATGTCCACGCTGGCCGTGAGCGTCAGCCCCTGCATCACCGGCATGGAGCCATCGGTGGACCAGTCGTCGCTGTGCAGCACGAAGCCGCGGCCATGTTCGACCGGCCCGCCATCCAGCATGCGGATACGCCGCTGCGGCGGCAGGGGGGCCACCTCCAGCTGGCGCAGCAGGTCGTCGAACTCCAGGCCCGCCAGGGGACGATTGACCACGAGGCCCATGGCGCCGTCGGCCGAGTGGGCGCAGAGGCACACGACCGAATGGTCGAAACGCGGGTCCTGCATGCCCGGCATGGCGATCAGCAGATGCCCGGTCAGATAGGTGCCGTCGGTGTCAGCCGACGGAGCAGAGGAAGCAGCCATATCTGCCATCTGGCGCCAGCCGCCCGGCTGCGCAAGACTTGGTCGCCCGATGACAGCCCGCCGGCGGCAGGCTACATCCGTTATGACAATTTGGAGGACGACATGCCGATCAGCGTGGGTGATGCGATTCCGGCCGTGAAGGTGACGCAGGCGACGGCCGAAGGGCCGAAGGAACTGGACACCGCCGAGTTCTTCAAGGGCCGCACCGTCGCGCTGTTCGGCGTGCCCGGCGCCTTCACGCCGACCTGTTCGGCCAAGCACCTGCCGGGATTCGTGCAGCAGGCCGATGCGCTCAAGGCCAAGGGCGTGGACGTGATCGCCTGCATGGCAGTCAACGACGCCTTCGTCATGGGCGCCTGGGCGAAGGACCAGGGCATCACCGACCAGGTGACGATGATCGCCGATGGCTCGGCCGTCTTCACCAAGGCGATGGGCCTGGAATTCGACCTGACGGCGCGCGGCCTCGGCGTGCGCGCGCAGCGCTTCGCCCTGGTGGCGAAGGACGGCAAGGTCACGCATATCGCGGTCGAGGCGCCCGGCGCCTTCGAGGTGAGCAAGGCCGAGGCCGTGCTCGCCGCCCTTTGAACCCGTTCGATGCCTGGCGCTTTCTGACGGAAGCGCAATCCGTGATGCTCCGCCGCAGCCTCGCGCTGATGGCGGCGGAGCCGCATGAGGCAGGCCCGGCACTGATGATGATGGCGATGGAGAAGCACATCGCCTTCTCGGAAGGCGCTGCGGCGGCGGGGCTTGCCCTGGCGCGCGGCGCCCCGCCCGATGCCGTGATGGCCGCGGCCATCCGCCCGGCGCGCAAGCAGGTGCGCCGGAATGTGCGCGGCAAGGGCCTGGCGTAACGTCCCGGCCGCATAGGCCGCGCAGCGCCCTAATTAGCGCAACCTTCGGCCGGCCCGATATTCGGACCGGCTGGCCACGATGGGCCCCGCCTATTCCACCAGCCGCAGGCTGCTGAGCGAATTGGCGACCGTCTCGAAGGCACCTTGCAGCGCGGACGCCGACGGTGCCTCGAGGTAGTAGGGCGAACCCGTGCCGCTCGCGCAGTTCTGCAGCATGGTGCGCTGGGCGCTGGTCGCGACCTCGAACCCGATCACGTAGATGCGGATGCGATGATCGTTCGGATTGGTGCTGCTGGTGCCCTTCATCGCGGTGCAGATGGCACTGAAGCGCGCATCGAGCGCCGCATCGGCATTGGTCTGGTTGACGGTGGTGATCTGCGTCGCGCCGGGGAAATCGGAATTCCAGTTGGTCGTGTCGTCGGGCGGAAGCGCGTTGCCGGTCACGCGGCCGTAGGCATTGTAGAGCAGATCGGTGGACGTCGGCGACGTTCGCACGGTGCTGTTGCCGCCGTTGGAGTAGGGGGGCTGCCAGTTGTTGTCGCCGTCCGTCAGGATCACCACGGCCTTGTTCATGTTGCGCGTGTTGTAGGCGAGCGGCAGCGTACCCAGCGCCCCACCCGAGGCGATGTTCGGCCATTGCGACTGCCAGTTCGGGCTCAGCGTGTACCAGGCCCCCTGCATGCCGGTGACCACGGTGGTGCCGCCGCTCTTGACCGGCGCGGTGATGGCGTTGACGGCCGCCTGGACTGTCGCTCGGCTTGCCGTCAGCGGCAGGATCGGGCTTTGCGCGCACAGGGTGTTCCGGCCGGCGGCGGCCACGGTCGAGTTGCTGACGGCGTTGGTCAGCAAAGCGGTGACGCGCGCGGCGAATTCCGGGTTGTAGCGCGCCAGGTTGGCGTTGCTCGTCTGCAACCCGTTCGGATTCGACCAGTCATTGTCGCCGCGGCAGAAGGCGACGGTATAGGTCGTGGTCGTGGTCGCGGCGTTGGTCGCGCGCAGCGCCACCGTGGCCGTGGGGTATGCATTGCCCGTGGTGCAGGCGGCGGCGCCGGCATAGGGTTCGACGCCGAATGCTGTCCTCCAGGCGTTGGCGTTGAAGGTCGCATTGGTGCCGGCGGGAAACTGCAGGACGGAATTCGGCGGTGACACGGGCGACGACGTGATGGAAGCCCAGCCCACGCGACGATAGGTGCTGGCGTAGAAATAGGGTCGGAACTGCCCGGCGGTGCCGGTCGGTGCGATGTCGGTCAGGTCGGCGCCGCCGCTGCGCGCCTCGACGCAGCCGCTCCACTGCGCCAGGTCCCAGCCCGTCGGCATCGCCGGTGTCGTGGTGTTGAGGAAGGATGCATTGGAGGTGCCGATGTTGATAGTCCGCGCGAAGGGCACCACCGAGGCCCACAGGTTCCGCTTGGTGTCGGAGGTGCCGTAGAGGATGCCGAGCAGCGTCCCCACCGCGCTCTGCGCCATGGCGAGCTTGGTGACGCCCGAGACCGTCGTGTTCATCGACGAGGTCTGGTCGAGCACGATGGCCAGTTCGAGCCCGGTGCCCTCGCGCTCGGCCAGCGTGGTCTCCCGCAGCGGCACGGTCTGCCGGCTGATGATGCTGAACAGCGTCGTGTTGAGCGACGCCGTGGCGGTCACGCGCACGCGCGTATCGCTGATCCTCTCGACCGTCGGAACGACGTTGGTCGATCCCAGATAGGTCCGCGACCACCCGTTCTCATTGAAATTGGCCCAGAACAGCGCGCGGGTGGAGGCGTCGTCCACCGATGACGCGGTCATGGTGCGCGCGGCGACCAGGCTTGCCGCATCGACCGCGGTCTTGAGCCGGGCACTGAGCAGCCATACGCGTCCGAGATCGACGGCCAGTCCGGCAAAGCCGAGAACCGGGATCATGACCACGGCGCTGAGCGCGGCGATGGCGCCGCGCCGATCGAGCTTCATCTTCATGCTGTGCAATTCGCGGTTGCGCTGTCGGCCGGGGCGGTCTGCAGCGTTGTGGGGTCGGGTGCACGCGAAAGGAATAGCGTCGTGCCGTAGATGACACGCGGCAGGAAGGTGCCGATCAGCCCGGCGGTCAGCGTGAAGGGCTGAACCACGGCGTAGACCTCGGTCACCATGAGGGTCTGGCTGAGCGGAACGACGAAACTGTCGCTGATGGTCGCGGTGCCGTTGACCGTGGTGCCCAGCCGGCTGACCAGCGCGGCGTTGCCCGTGCGCATCTGCCATGACAGCCGGTTGGTCGCGGGGCTGGCGCTGGTGTTGCGGCTGACGGCGCTGATCACGATCGCGCCGCCATTGGTGCTGTTCACGTCGATCACGGTGCCGGCGATGCGTTGCGCCTGGGTCCAGAAATTGTTGCGGTCGCCCGGATTGGTGATGGTCCGGCACTGCGACACGATCTGGCCGATCTGCACCGCGATCATCTCGGTCCGCAGCTGCGCGCGGAACAGGCGGATCAGGTCCGCCGTGCCGAGTGCCACGAGGAAGAACAGCGGCGCCACGAGCGCGAATTCCGAGGCAACGAGGCCCCGGCGGCCCAGCGGGCGGGGGCTAGCACGTCGCATTTTCAAAGGGCTCGTTCTTGACCATCAGGAAGGCCTGGTGAGTGAAGGAAGCGCCCCCGAACAGCGTCGCTGCCACGACCCCGGTGATGAAGGGCTGCCGGTAGGTCAGGGTATAGGCGGTGATCTGCCCGGCGGTGCCGGCGCCGGCGGTGCCGGTGCCGGTGCCCGCACCTGACACGCTCGCCCAGGTCGCGGTGGTGACCGAGAGGTTCGACGCCTTCAGCATGCCATTGGTCGACTGCGTGACCAGCCAGGCGATGTTCGCCGACCGGCAACTCGGCACGTTCTGCTGCCCGGTGGTCTGCCACGACGGCGGCGCATTGCTGCCGGTGATGCCGTACCGGCTCGCGCGCAAGGCCGCATGGTCGAGCGCCGCACCCGTCGCCAATTGCCACGCCGTTTCCATCGAACCGATGATCATGATCAAGAACGGTATTGAAATCAGGGCGAATTCAGTCGCTGCCACGCCCCGCCGGCCAAGCGATCGCGGTCGCGTGAGCCTGTCCTGTCGGCACGGTCGTTGGGGCGGATCGTGGGCATTCATCGCAATGGCCCATTTTGGGGGTTTTCGACGCGTGTATCGATATTTCGATAAGGCGCCGGAAAATTCCAACAATTGATCCAAAATTGCGAAACAAGAATTCGTGCGGCACGATCTCGTGAGTTGCCTCACAACGGCAGGCTGGCGTCGCGGCGCAAGGTGACTAGTCTGGCCGCCTGCGCGCCGGGCCAGCAGGCGCAACGGGCCGCATCAGCAAGGAGCCGCACGGCATGGTTTGGGTGATCCTGGGCGTCATCGCGGTCGTCATCGTCTGGCTGGTCATCGTCTACAATCGCCTCGTCACCCTTCGGCAGGTGACCGGCCAGTCCTGGTCCGACGTCGATGTCCAGCTCAAGCAGCGGCACGACCTGATCCCCAACCTGGTCGAGACGGTGAAGGGCTATGCCGCGCACGAAAAGACGACGCTCGACGCCGTCATCCAGGCCCGCAACGCCGCCGTCACCGCCCAGGCACAGGGCCCGGCCGCAGCGGGGCCGGCGGAAGGCGCGCTCGGCGCGGCGCTTGGTCGCTTGTTCGCGTTGTCGGAGGCCTATCCCGACCTCAAGGCCAACCAGAACTTCCTGTCGCTGCAATCCGAGCTGTCGGATGTCGAGAACAAGATCGCTGCGGCGCGGCGCTTCTACAATTCCTCGGTATCCGAATACAACGCCATGACGGAAAGCGTCCCGGCGGTCTTCTTCGCGAAATCGATGGGCTTCCAGCAGCGCGGCTTCTTCGAAATCCCGGAAGCCGAGCGCGCCGTGGTGCAATCCGCCCCCCAGGTGAAGTTCTAGGAGGCCGCCATGCAGGCCTTCGGCCTGCGCACCCACGCCTGGAACACCGCCTGGCGGTCGATGCTGCTGCTGGCGGGCTTCCCGTTGCTGCTGGCGGTGATGGCGCTCGGCATCGGGATGGTCTTCGGTTCGGAACAGCGCGACATCGGCCGGGCCTTCGCCAACGCGCTGCGCAACCTGCCGGGCGTCTATGTCATGGCCTGCGGAGCGGCGATCATCTGGTTCGCCATCGCCTGGGCGGCGCATAACAGGATCCTCGACTGGGCGACCGGCGCGCATCCCGTCACCCGCGCCGAGGAACCTCGGCTGTGGAACCTGCTCGAGAACCTGTGCATCTCGCGCGGGATGCGCATGCCGCGCCTCGCGGTGATCGAGACCGAGGCGATGAACGCCTTCGCCGCCGGCCTGTCGCGCGAGACCGGTTCGGTCACCGTCACGCGCGGGCTGATGAAGGCGCTCGACGACCGGGAACTCGCCGCCGTGCTGGCGCATGAACTCAGCCACATCCGCAACGGCGATGCCCGTCTGGGGCTGATCGCGGCGGTCTTCGTCGGCGTCATCTCGCTCGGATTCGACATGATGACGCGTACGCGGCGCGTGGTGCGCGCCGGGCGGACCACGACCGAGGACAGCGGCGGTGGCTGGCGGGTGCGCACGGACAGCCGCAATGCCGGCTGGGCCGCACTGGTGGGCGTACTGATGATCGGCCTGGCATGGCTGCTGGCGACCGCCCTGCGCATGGCGCTGTCGCGCAACCGGGAATTCCTTGCCGATGCCGGCGCCGTGGAACTGACCGCCGACCCCGATGCGATGATCACCGCGCTGCGCAAGGTGGAAGGTCATGCCGACATGCCCGAGGTTTCCCCGCAGGTCCGCGCCCTGTTTCTCGAGGATGGATCCGACCACGCGCTGTCATCGCTGATGGCCACCCATCCGCCGATCGGGGACCGCGTGGCGGCGCTGGTGAAGTTCGCCGGCGGGCGCGACCCGGGCCCGATCCAGGTCGCCATCGCCCCGGCCGAGGCCGAAACGCCGCCCTGGGCGCAGCAGGACGCCAGCGACGAGACGGTCCGCGTCGCGCCGGGCGGCGCGCCGGCACCGGCGCCATGGTGGACGGGGCCGGCCCAGGGCGGCGGACCGACCGGTTCGCCTTGGGGCAAGCGATAGGCCCTCGCTTCAGCCCGTCGCGCCCATCGTCGCCCGGAACCGCGCCAGCGCGATGGCGAACAGCACACCGCCGATCCCCGCCAGCGCGGCGAATTGCGGCCACACCACGTCGAGCCCGGCGCCGCGATACAGGATCGCCTGCGCCAGGCTGACGAAATGCGTCGTCGGCGCGGCGAGCATGACGATCTGCACCAGCTCCGGCATGCTCTCCCGCGGCGTCATCCCGCCCGACAGCATCTGCAGCGGCAGCAGCACCAGCAGCATCAGCAGCCCGAATTGCGGCATCGACCGCCCCACCGTGCCGAGGAAGATGCCGAGCGAGGTGGTGGCGAACAGATGCACCGCCGCCCCGGCGAGGAACAGCGCGACCGACCCTTCGATCGGCACGCGCATCAGGCCCTGCACCACGAAGGCCATCGACAGGCCGCAGGCGACCAGCACCACCAGCGCCATTGCCCAGATCTTCGCGGACATGATCTCGAAGGGGCTGACCGGCATCACCAGCAGATGCTCGATGGTGCCGTGCTCGCGCTCGCGGATCAGCGCGGCGCCGGCCAGGATGATCGACAGCATGGTGACCTGGTTGATCACCTGCATGATGGCGCCGAACCACTGGGCGCGCAGTTCGGGGTTGAAGCGGGCGCGGATGGCGAGGCCGATCGGAGGCTCATCGGCGGCGCGGTAGCGCCGTGCGAAGGCGTTCACCTCCCCGGTGATGATGGATTGGATGTCGCCGCTGCCGGTGAAGGCCTGGCTCATCCGCGTGGCATCGACGTTGAGCTGGATGGTCGGCCGCCGCCCGGCCAGCAGGTCGCGCTGGAAGTTGGGCGGGATGTCGATGGCGAAGGTGTCGAGCCCGGCATCCATCCGCGCATCCATCTCGCCCTGGGTAATCAGCGCCGGCGGCAGGAAATTGGGCGGGTAGAAGGCGCCGATGATGCGCGCGGAAAGCGGCGAACGGTCCTCATCGACGATGGCGATGGCCGCGCGGTTCAGCGTTTCCGGCATGGCGGTGGCGCCGGCATGGATCGCGATGGTGAAGGAATAGGCGATCAGCACCAGCATCACCGGGTCGCGCAGCAGGCTGCGCAGCTCCTTGACGCCAAGATTGAGGATATTGGCGCCGCGCATCGCTCAGCGTTCCTGCTTGGCCAGCAGCAGCGCGCTGAGCGCGATCAGCGCGGGCCCGGCGATGGCGATCGGAACGAAGGACTGCCGCAGATCGGCGAAGCCGAGCGCTTTCGAGAATGTGCCGCGCGCGATCGTCAGGTAATGCGAGGTCGGGTAGATCTGGCCGATGAAGGCCCCGAACCCCTCGAGCGAGGTCACCGGGTCGAGCAGTCCGGAGAATTGCGTTGCCGGCAGGATGGTCAGGATGGCGGTGGCGAAGATCGCCGCGACCTGGCTGCGCAGGAAGGCGGAGGCCACCAGCCCCATCGCCGTCGCCGCGCCGACATACAGGAAGGTCGCCCCCGCCAGCGTGACGAAGCTGCCATTCATCGGCACACCGAACAGCGTCATCGCCAACACAACCAGCAGCAGGAAGTTCAGCATGCCGAGCAGGACATAGGGCAGCTGCTTGCCGAGCAGGAATTCGAGCCGCGTCACCGGCGTAACGTACAGATTGACGATCGAGCCCAGCTCCTTCTCCCGCACGATGCTGAGCGCGGTCAGCATGGATGGGATCAGCAGGAGCAGCAGCGGGATCATCGCCGGAACCATGGCGACCAGGCTGCGCACGTCGGGATTGTAGCGGAAGCGCATCTCGATGGTGAACAGCCCGGCGGCGGCCTCGGCCCCGAGCACGGATCGCGCCGCGCGCCGGGCCAGCCACTGCGCGTGCATGCCCTCGACATAGCCGCGCACCGTCGCGGCGCGTGACGGCATGGCGCCGTCGATCCAGACCCCGATCTGCACCGGCCGCCCGCGCGCGACATCGCGGCCGAAGCCCGGCGGGATCTCGATGGCCAGCGCCAACGCGCCGGCGCGCATGCGGCGGTCGAGCTCGGCATAGTCGGTGATCGGCGGCCGCTCGATGAAGTACCGGGAACCGGCGAGGTTGGTCGCGTAGTCGTGGCTGACCGTGGTCTGGTCGCGGTCCAGCACGGCGAAGGTCAGGTCCTCCACATCCATGCTGATGCCGTAGCCCATGACGATCATCAGGATCAGGCTGCCGACCAGCGCCTTGGCGGCACGGATCGGGTCGCGCCGCAATTCGATCGCCTCCCGCCGCGAGTAGCTGAGCATGCGGCGCGGGTCGAAGCGCCGGCGGCGCGGCGGCTGGGCAGGGGTCGCAGCCGCGACCGGCGGCGCCTCGGGCGTCTCTGGCGTCCCGGTCGCATCCTGGAGATAGGCGATGAATGCTTCCTCGAGATTCGCCGCGCCGCGTTGTGCGCGCAGCGACTCCGGGCTGTCGCTGACCAGGACGCGCCCCGCATGCATCAGGGAGACGCGATCGCAGCGCTCCGCCTCGTTCATGAAATGGGTGGAGATGAAGATGGTCACGCGGTCGCGCCGCGACAGCTCGATCAGGATGCGCCAGAAGGCGTCGCGCGCCACCGGATCCACGCCCGAGGTCGGTTCGTCGAGGATCAGCATCTCCGGCCCGTGGATCATCGCGACCGCCAGCGACAGGCGCTGGCGCTGGCCGAGCGGCAGCGCATCGGGCAGCGCGTCGAGGATGTCGCCGAGTTCGAAGCGCCGCGCCATCTCGGCGACGCGGTCCGGGATGGCCGCTTCCGCCATGCCGAACAGCCGGGCATGCAGCAGCAGGTTCTGGCGCACCGTCAGCTCTGTATACAGCGAGAAGTTCTGCGACATGTAGCCGACGCGCCGGCGGGTCTCGATGTCGTTCGCATCGACCTTGTGGCCGAACAGCCAGGCCTCGCCCTCACTGGCCGGCAGCAGGCCGGTCAGCATCTTCATCGTCGTCGTCTTGCCGCAGCCATTGGACCCGAGGAAGCCGAAGATCTCGCCGCGGCCGATGCGGAAGCTGACATCGTCCACCGCCGTGAAGTCGCCGAAGCGCATGGTCAGGCCGCGCGCCTCGATGGCGATGTCGTCCTCGCCATCCGCCGGGCGCGGCAGGATCTCGACGGGGTGGTAGCCGGCGCGCCGTTCCTCGGGCAGCAGGGCGATGAAGGCCGCTTCCAGCGACGCCGCGCCGGTGCGCGCCAGCAGCGCGGCCGGCGTGCCGGTGGCCAGCACCCGCCCGTCATCCATCGCGGCCAGCCAGTCGAAGCGCGCCGCCTCCTCCATATAGGCGGTGGCGACCAGCACGCTCATGCCCGGCCGCTCGGCGCGGATGCGCCCGATCAGGTCCCAGAACTGCCGGCGGGACAGCGGATCGACGCCGGTGGTCGGCTCATCCAGGATCAGCAGGTCGGGATCGTGGATCAGCGCGCAGCACAGGCTGAGCTTCTGCTTCATCCCGCCCGACAGCTTGCCCGCCGGCCGGTCGGTGAAGGGGGCGAGGCCGGTGCTCGCCACCAACTCGGCGATGCGGCGTTCGCGCTCGGTGCGGTCATGGCCGAACAGCCGGCCGAAGAAGTCGATGTTCTCGAACACCGACAGCGTCGCATACAGGTTCTTCCCCAGCCCCTGCGGCATGTAGGCGATGCGCGGCCCGACCGTCGCGCGGTGGCGCGCGCTGGCCATGTCGCCGCCCAGCACTTCGACCCGGCCGGCCTGGATGGCGCGCGCCCCGGCCACCAGCGCCAGCAGGCTCGACTTGCCGACCCCATCCGGTCCGATCAGCCCGGCCATGACGCGAGCCGGCAGGTCGAGCGTCACGGCGTCCAGCGCGACGGTGCGGCCATAGCGCAGGCCGACATCGCGCAGGCGCCCGACCGGGTCGGTCATGGCGGCGCCGGCAGCCGCACCTGCAGGTTGGCCGGCCAGGCGGCGTTCGGATCGACCCGCACATAGGCCATGCCGGGCAGGCCGGTCTTCACCCGCTCGATATGCTCGCGCAGGAGTTCCGGGCTGACGCGCGCCCGCACCCGGAACATCAGCTTCAACCGTTCCTCCGCGGTCTCGACGGTGCGCGGGGTGAACTGCGCCACGTCGGCGACGAGGGAGATCCGCGCTGGAAACACGTATTGCGGCGCGGCGTCGAGCACGATGCGCGCATCGGTGCCGAGGGCGATGCGCCCGGCATCCGCGGTGGACAGGAAGAAGGTCATGTAGACATCGGTCAGGTCGACCATGTTCAGCACCCGACCACCGGCGGCGAGCACCTCGCCCGGCTGTGCGACGCGGTACTGCACGCGCCCGGCGCGCGGCGCCTTCAGCGTGCTGTCGTCGATATCGACCTGGATGCGCTGGATGGTCGCCTGCGCCGCCTCGGCATCCGCCTGCGCGCCGACCACCTGGGCACGGGCGGAACTGATCGCGGCTTCCGCCGCCGCGACCTGCGCGGTGGCGGCGGCGAGGCTGGCGCGGAAGCCTTCGTAGCTGGCGCGATCGTCGTCGAGGGTCTGCTGCGGGGCGTTGCCGCGCGCCGCCAGTTCCTCGGTGCGGGCCAGCCGCCGGCGTGCCGCTTCGACCTGCGCCTGGCGCTGCGCGACCACCGCCTCGGCGGCGGTGCGTTCCGACCCGCGCTGGGCGACCAGGCTGTTGGCCGTCTCGATGCCGATGCGGGCGCGCTGGAACTGCGCCTGCGCCTCGCGAAGCTGGGCTTGCAGCACGGCGGTGTCCATCCGCGCCAGCACCTGCCCGGCGGTGACGAGGTCACCCTCATTCACCAACACCTCGGCGACGCGGCCGGCGGTCTTGGTGGCGACGTCGATCTCCACCGCCTCGACGCGGCCATTGCCTCGGGCGATGCCGGGCGGCAGTGGGGGCGGCTGCAGGCTGTGCCAGAGAAGATAGCCGCCCGCAGCGAGAGCGAGCAGCAGGGCGATCTTCAGTGCGGTGCTGCGCATCGGTCCCGTCACAACCTTTGGGTCATCGCGTATCTGCGCGCCCTCCGTACGCCGTAACCGGTCCTGAGCGAACGCAAATCAGGCACGCTCGCGCAGCCATCGCGGCGGCGTGGCACAGAAGCGGGCGGCGCCGGGCCGCGGTTCAGCCGGCGAGCAGCCGCTTCAGCTTCAGCACCGCGCTGTCGGGCGTCGTCAGCACCGGCTTGCCGGTCGCCTGTTCCACCAACGCCTTCGCGCGCGCCAGGCTGAACTGGCCGAGCGCGATGGCGTCGCAATCCGCGAGACCCTTGGCTGCCTCGGCCGCCAGCCTGTCATGCGTCGCGGTGTCGCCGGCATCGAGCGCGGCGAGCCCGCCTTCGGCGACCTTCGGCACGACGGTGATGCCGGTGGGGAATTCCGGCGTCATGGATGGGATGGTGCCGGCGAAGGTGACCAGCAGGCCGATCCGCTTTCCAGCGGTCACCGCCTCCTCGATCATCGCCTCGTTCGGCTTGAGCACCGGCATGGGCGCGAGTTCGGCCGCGCAGGCCTCGATGCAGGGGCCGAAGGCCGAGCAGGTGAACAGGATGGCATCGGCCCCCGTGCCGGCGGCATAGCGCGCCAGGGTCAGGAAGCGCTCGGTCATGCGCGGCGTCAGCCGCCCCTCCCGCGCAAGGTCGGCCGAGAGGCTGTCATCCATCAGGTTCATCAGCACCTGGCCGGGCCACAGCCGGGCGAAGGCGGCCTCGATCGGCGGCGGGGAGTGCCGCAGCGCATGGATCAGGGCGATGCGCCTCGGGGTGCCGCTCACCGGTTCGGGCTGCCGCAGCGGCGCAGGGGGGAGGGCATCTCGCGGCAGTTCGGGAAGACGATCTCGTCCGGGCTGATTTGCTCGACTTCCAGGGAATCGGGGCCGCCGGGGCAGCCGAAGCCGATCTCCGATGGCATGCGGCTGCCGGCGGGGGCTGCGGGGATGAAGCGGAAGCTGGTGGCACCGGGCCGGGTCGCCACCGTCTCGATGAAGCGCTGGCGATAGGCGGGGTCGAGGATGCCGGTGCGCATCACCACCTCCCGCGTGAAGATCACGGTGGGCTGGGCGAGGCAGCGCGCGCTTTCGGTGTCGCCGGCCGGGTACAGGCCACCGGTCCAGGATCCGAACAGCCATTCATGGGGAATCGCGCGCGGGGCATCGGCGGGGGCAGGGGCCGGGGCGGGCGCAGGCGCCCGCTGCGCCACCGCGGCCGTGGCCAGCAGGGGGGCGGCGAGGATCAGGCAGCGGGCAATTCGACGCATGGTCATGCTCCTTCCGGCGCGGGTCTGGCGGTATGGCCCGCCACGCCGGGTTGCGGCAAGCCGGGTCTGGTTCAGGCGAGGGCCGGCACGGGGCGCGGGCCGTCCCGCACCGGGATGTGGATCAGCGCGGCGAAGGCGGCGACCAGGATGCCGAAGACCCACATCAGGTCGTAGGACCCGGTACGGTCGAACACCAGCCCGCCCAGGAAGGCCCCGGTAAAGCCGCCCAGCTGGTGGCCCAGGAAGACGATGCCGAAGATCGTCGCGAGCCACCGCGTGCCCCAGTTGCGGGCGCACAGCGCCACCGTGGGCGGGACGGTGGACAGCCACAGGATGCCCATCAGCGCGGAGAACACCATGACCGACGCTGTGGTCTTCTCCGCCATCATGAAGCCGGCCATCAGCACCCCGCGCGCGGCATAGATGCCCACCAGCAATTCCCGGCGCTTCCACCGCTGGGTCAGTTCACCCGACAGCAGCGACCCGCCGATGTTGAACAGCCCGATCATCGAGATCGCCCCGGCGCCGACATACAGCGGCAGCCCGCAGGCATGCACGAAGCCCGGCAGGTGCACGGTCAGGAACGACACATGCACGCCACAGACGAAAAAGCCGAAGAACAGGCACCAGAAGGACGGGTCGCGGAAGGCGCGCGACAGCGCGGCGCCCGCCGTCTCCGAATCGGCGGCCGCGGCGACCGGCGCCGGCTTGTCGGACAGCGGCAGGGCGAGCGGGATCATCAGCAGTGCCGCACCCGCCATGGCCATCATGGCCGCCTGCCAGCCGAATCCCTGGATGGCGAGCCCGGCCAGCGGCACCACCAGGAACTGCCCCGCGGAGGACCCTGCCGTGCCCAGCCCGACCGCGCGCCCGCGCATGTTTTCCGGCAGCATCCGGGTCAGCGAGGCGATGATGGTCGGCATCCCGGCGGCCGAGACCGCGACCCCCATGACGATGCCGGCGAAGATGGTGAACAGCGGCAACCCGTCCGACAACGCCATGCCGAGGATGCCGATGGCATAGAGCACCGCCCCGCCCATGATGACGTTGCGCCCGCCGAAGCGATCCGCGAGCTGGCCGGTCAGCGGCTGGGACACGCCGTTCAGCAGCACCTGCAGCGCGATGGCGAAGGCGAAGCCGGAGGCGGTCCAGGCATGCGCCTCGGTCATCGGGGCGAGGAACAGGCCGAAGGATTGGCGCAGCCCCATGGCCAGCATGGCGGAGCCGACGGCGCAGGCGATCAGGATGCCGGCCGGCAGCGCGGCGCGGGATGCGATGGTGGAATGGCTCACGGCAGAGTTCCGCTGTTTGAGCGTTACATGTCGTTACCGCGGGCCATCGGCAACGGCCGGCGACACGCAGGGCAGCCATGCATGTGCGGGCACGGTTGACGGGACAGGGGTCGCGGCCGTATCTCCCGCCCCCTCGGTGGCGGCCATAGCTCAGTTGGTAGAGCGCCAGGTTGTGGTCTTGGATGTCACGGGTTCGAGTCCCGTTGGTCGCCCCACCCCCTTCTTCCTGATGTCGGTGATCCGCCAATCGTCAGGCGGGTTGGAAATCCCGCCACAGCCGGGCTGGGAACGGTCCCCTGTATTCGATCAATCCCATGCGCGCCTGTTCGGGCCCGCGGGTCTCAGGCCTTGGTCTCCCGCGAGGTCCGAGTTGTCCATCCGGGGCTCCACGTTGCTGGGTGTTGGCCTCGCAACCACAGCCAACCAACGCGGCCCCGGAGGGACAACCTCCATAGCAATGACAGCTAGCGCAGCATCGACAGCAGGCCGCTTGCCCCCCAGATGCGATCGTCCGGCGAAGGGCCGCGAGGCAGCCCAAGGTCGCGTGCGGTGTCATTGCTCACCAGCTCGCCCGCGCCGACGCCGGGCATCCTCCCTGTGACGGACGGCAGGCCCGCGAGCCGGATCGCCAAGGCGCGGCGTGCCCTGCCAACGACCCCGCAGGGGGCGGTATCGGCCGCGGTGTAGCGAGAAAGGCTACGGGTCAGGCTCATCGTCGCCTCCGTGATCTGCACCCGGCCTTGGGCCGGGCGTGGTGCCATCCTCGTGCGGCCGACCTGCCGGCGTCCCAATGCCGCGCTGACCTTCCGCGGATGAATCGTCTATGGTTCGCCAAGGACGGCGGGCGACGGATGGGCCGATGACCGGGGCAGCGAGCGAGGGCGTGCTGAGCTTCGCGGGCGTCACGCTCGATCTGCGACGCGGGTGCCTGCGTGCTGCGGATGGCGCGGAGGTGCTGCTCGCGCCCAAGCCATTTGATCTTCTGTGTGTCCTCGTGCGCCAGGCCGGGCGCACGGTCAGCAAGGACGCGTTGCTCGATGCCGTATGGCCCGGCGTCCATGTCACCGAGGCGAGCCTGTTCCAGGCAATACGCGAGGCGCGCCGCGCGATTGGCGACGAGGAGGGCCGGGTACTGCGCTCCGTGCCTCGGCGCGGCTATCTGTTGGATGCGGAGGTGATCGCCGCGGATGCTGCCGCGGTGGTGGTACCGCCACCGGTGCTCGCACCGCCGGACGATCGTCCGTCGGTCGTGGTCCTGCCTTTCGTCAATATGAGCGGTGATCCGGAACAGGACTACTTTGCCGACGGCATGGTGGAGGAAATCACCGCCGCGCTCGCGCATATTCGTTGGTTCTTCGTCATCGCGCGCAACAGCGCCTTCACTTACAAGGGCCGGGCCGTGGACGTGCGGCAGGTGGGGCGCGAACTTGGTGTGCGCTACGTGCTGGAGGGCAGTGTGCGCAAGGCGGGCGGTCGCGTGCGCATTGCAGGACAGCTTGCGGAAGCCGAGACAGGTCGGCAGATCTGGAATGAGCGCTTCGACGCGCCCCTCGATGACATCTTCGAATTGCAGGATCGCGTGACGGAAGCCGTGGCCGGCGCGATCGAGCCCAGCCTGCAGGCCGCAGAGATTCGTCGATCCATTGCCAAGCCGACCGGCAGCTTGGCGGCCTATGACCTCTATCTGCGCGCCCTGCCGCACTACTACGCACTGACACAGGACGGCAGCGATGCCGCACTGACGCTACTTCGGGAAGCCGTTTCGGCGGATCCGAACTTCGCGTTGGCCAAGGCGCTCGGGGCGTACTGCCACTGGCTCCGGCTCACACAGTACTGGCCGGACTCCGATGCCTCGGGCGAGGGTCAGCGGTGGGCGCGCGAGCGTTGACGGCGGCCGGCGACGACCCTGCAACCCTGCGCCTGGCCTCACACGCGATCGTGGCTTTGGCGCGAGATTTCGATGCCGGACTTGCGGGCATCGACCGCGCGCAAGCGCTGAACCCCAATTCGGCACAGGTGATCGTCGGTGCCGCCTGGGTGCACAACTACGCCTGCTTGCCGGAGGCCGCGATTCAGCTCTTCCGCCGCGCGATGCGGCTGAGTCCGCGCGATCCGGAGATGGCCCACATGATCTGCGGCATCGCGATGGCGCACCTGATCGCTGGTGAGCTTGAAGAGGCGCTCGTTTGGGCAAGACGCTCCACCCGCGAAGCCCCTGCCTGGGCGACAGGGCACCGGGTGATCATCACGGCATTGTCGCAACTCGGCCGAAAGGCCGAGGCTTGCGAAGCGGCAGCGGCCATGCTCCGGGCCGTTCCCCATGCGCGCATCGGGGCGTTGCCTCTCATCTACCGCGATGCGGTCTTTGCCGAGCGATACCGAAGTGGGTTGGCAGAGGCAGGCCTGTCGCACTGAGCCGCATCCCGTTCGCAGGTGGCGCCAACGAGGCGCTGCCATCTGGTGCAGGCGCATGCCGTCCGGACGCATGGCCGCCTCCCGCACTCGACCGCGATGATCGTCCCTGGCAGATCGTGCATGATGCATCGGAGGCGTCGCTCCACGCCGTAGTGGGTCCGCCCGCCGCAACTGCAGGTTTGGCAACGCACCACGATGACGTTGTCGAGAAGCCGGCCTGCATCGGCGCCACGGGGCGACGGGCGATGCGGGACCGAGGCGGCCGTTGGCCGGGCTGCGGCCGGCCGCGGTGTCGTGGGAGAATATCGCGCACTGCTTGAACGCCCCAGGACCGCACCTCCGACGGCCGCCAGAATTGGAGAAGCTCCCGTAAGCCATTGATTTCCGGTTGCCGAAGCCGCCGCGCCGGACGTTGCAGACTGCTGATATCGGTGTTGAGCGCCACGCCAGTTGGCCGCCGACCCGATCCCCCCTTCCTTGCGCGCTGCGCGGTTCCCGTCAGGATGGCGCCTAACCGAAGGGGAAACATCCAATGCAGCTTTCACTGAATGGCCGGTCGGCGCTGATCACCGGCGGGTCGAAGGGCCTTGGCCTGGCCATCGGCAAGGCCTTCGTGCAGGCCGGCGGCAATGTCACGGTGGTCGCCCGTGGCGCCGAGGCGCTGGCCAAGGCCGAAGCCGAACTGCGCGAGGCCGCACCCACCGCCAAGGTCGCCGCCATCGCCGCCGACATCCGCACCCTGGAAGGCTGCGAGCAGGCCTATGGCGGCGCGGTGCGGGCGATGGGCCAGGTCGATATCCTGGTGAACAACGCCGGCACATCCCAGCGCGGCCCGTTCCTCGAGGTGACCGACGCGCTGTGGCAGGACGACCTCGACCTCAAGCTGTTCGCCGCCCTGCGGCTGTGCCGCCAGGCGCTGCCGGGCATGCGCGACCGCAAATGGGGCCGCATCATCAATGTGCTGAACATCGGCGCGAAGGCGCCCAAGGCGGCGTCCACGCCGACCTCCGTCTCCCGTGCTGCGGGGATGGCGCTGACCAAGGCGCTCGCCAATGAATACGCGCCGCACAACGTGCTGGTGAACGCCATGCTGGTCGGCATCATCGAATCCGACCAGTGGGTGCGCCGGCACGCCGCGGAGAAGCGCAACATCTCCTGGGAGGAGTGGAAGGCCGAACAGGGTAAGCCGGTCCCCCTCGGGCGCATCGGCAAGGCGGAGGAATTCGCGGCGATGGCGCTGCTGCTGGCGAGCGACATGGGCGGCTATGTGACGGGGACAGCGATCAACGTCGATGGCGGGTCGTCGCCGGTGGTGTGACCTGGGGCGTCGCTCGCTTCGCGCAGATCCCGATCAGGTGGAATCACCTGGTCGGGTGAAGACGCTCGCGAAACCAGAAGGCCGGAGTCGCTGCCCTGAACCAGGGCGAACGGAAGCGTACCTAGCGTCTGAAGAACGCCTCGAGGCGCCGCATCGCCTCCTGCGCCAGCGCGGTGTCCACCGCGAAGCACAGCCGCAGATGCCCCTGTCCCGCCGGCCCGAAGGCGGTGCCGGGGGCGAGGCCGACCTTCGCCTCGCGCAGGATGCGGATGGCGAGCGCCTTGGCATCCGTCTCCCCCGCCACGGAGAGGAACAGGTAGAAAGACCCCTCCGGCGCCGCGATGGTGATGCCCGGGATGGCGGACAGACCTTCCACGAAGACATCCCGCGCCGCGCGGCAGCGCGCAACCATCGTCCGGATGAAGTCGTCGCCCTGATCCAGCGCTGCGATGCAGGCATGCTGCAGGAAGGTCGGGATCGACGTGGTGTTGTATTGCCCGAGATTGTCGAAGACCTGCGCCAGCCCCTCGGGGAAGATCAGCCAGCCGGCGCGCCAGCCCGTCATCGCCCAGTTCTTCGAGAAGGTGTTTGCCACCAGCAGCCGGTCGGAGGGCTCGCAGATCTCGAGGAAGGACGGCGCGATGGCGTTGCCATAGGTGAAGTGGTTGTAGACCTCGTCCGAGACCAGCCAGAGCCCCCGTTCCCGCACAAGGTCGCGCAGCGCCGTCATCTGCGCGCGCGGCATCACCCAGCCGGTGGGGTTGGAGGGCGAGTTGATCGCGATGGCCCGCGTGCGCGGCGTGATCGCCGCCGCGACCTCGTCCAGGTCGAGCTCCAGCCGCCCATCGGGCCGTGCATGGAGGGGCACCGGCACCGGCACGCCGCCGAGCAGCCGGATGATGGCATCGAGGTTCGGCCAATGCGGCGCCGGGTAGATCACCTCCTCGCCCGGACTCAGGATCGCCTGCATCGCCTGCATCAGCGCGTTGATGCCGCCCGAGGTGACGGTGAAGCGGTCCGGCGAGACCTCCGCGCCCCAATGGCGGCGATGGTAGTCCGACAAAGCCTGGCGCAGCCGCGGCAGCCCGGTGGACCAAGTGTAGCGCGTGTGGCCGGCGAGCATCGCCTGGTGCGCGGCTTCCGTGATGAAGGCCGGCGTCGGCAGGTCGCCCTCGCCGACCCAGAGCTTGATGACCTCGGGATCCTCGAAGCCGAGATAGGCGACCTCCGCGATCTCGTTGGGGGCGAGGTCGCGGATGCGGTCGGGCAGGCTGTCGCGCGGGGCGGGGGGCGGGGTCTGGGACATGCTGGGCCGGTTGTGGCCGACGCCGGCCCGGTCGGGCAAGCGCGCGATGCCCGGCGCGGCCGGCTGGCCGCCGGGCGACCGTGGCGCCGCCGGACCGGGCCCAGGCACGGGCGATCGCGAAGGGCGTCCCCATGCCGCGCCGTCAGATTGCCGCGGCGACGGCCTGACTTCGCGGCATCCCTGTGCTACCGCCCGGCCGATATCAGGTGGAGGGGCACATGGCGAAGGTACTGACGGTCGGCATCGCCGGACTTGGGGCGATCGGGCTGCATCTGGCCCGCACGCTGGATGCGGGGGTCGAAGGGCTTCGTCTCGCCGCGGTCAGTGCGCGCGACCTCAAGAAGGCGCAGGCCAATGTCGGCGGCTTCAAGGTGCCGCCGATGGTGGTCTCCAACGCCGAGCTCGCCGCCTGCGACGTGGTGGTCGAGGCCGCCCCCGCCGCGGCCTTCGAGGAGATCGCCACCGCCGCCATCGAGGCCGGGAAGATCTTCGTCCCGTCTAGCGTCGGCGCGTTGCTGCCGCGGATGCATCTGGTCGATCGTGCGAAAGCCACCGGCGCGCGCATCATCGTGCCGACCGGCGCGCTGCTCGGCCTCGATGCCGTGCGCGCCGCGGCGGAAGGTGCTGTGGATAGCGTGACGATCGAGACGCGCAAGCCGCCGCGTGGGCTGGAAGGCGCGCCGTACCTGAAGCTGCACGGCATCGATGTCGGCGCCATCACCACGGCGACGCGCGTCTTCAAGGGCAATGCCTTCGACGCGGCGCAGGGCTTCCCGGCCAACGTCAACGTCGCTGCCGCCCTGGCCCTGGCCGGCATCGGCCCGGAACGCACAATGGTCGAGATCTGGGCCGACCCGGATGTGACGCGCAACACGCACACGATCCGCATGGAAGCCGCCGCTGCGCGCCTGACCATGACTATCGAGAACGTGCCGAGCGAGGAGAACCCCCGCACCGGCAAGATCACCCCGTTGTCGATCGTCGCCTGCCTGCGCGGGCTGACCAGCACGCTGAAGGTCGGTTCCTAGCGCAGATCCCGGACAGGCGATCCCACCCGACCGGGGCCTGTCTTGGAGCAGATCGCGTTCAGGTGGAATCATCCGGACGCGTGAAGATGCTCTCAAAACAATGGGCTGGAGCATGTGGCGTGAGCGCATGCGAACGCAGCATTCTCTAGCCGGCCTGGATATTCGCCCGCCGCACCACGTCGCGCCAACGGGCGAGTTCCTCATCCTGGAACGCCGTGGCGGCTTCGCCGCGCAGCGGCCGCACCTCGAAGCCGACGCGTTCGAGGCGTTCCCGCCCGGTATCCGATTCCGCGATCGACACGGTTAGCTCGGAGAAGGTCTCGCGCAGTGCCGGCGCCATGCGCGGCGGGCCGTACAGCGCGATCCAGCTCGCCACCTGGATGTCCGGATACCCGCTTTCGGCAAGCGTCGGCACATCCGGCAGGAAGCGGGACCGATAACCGCTGGTCACCGCCAGGGCCTTCAGCGCGCCATCGGCGATCTGCCCGCGCACGGCCGGCAGGTTCTCGAAGATCACATGGATCTCGCCTTGCCGCAGCGCGAGGATCGAGGCCGGTGCACCGCGCGCCGGCACATGCGTCATCGTGATGCCGGTCTCGAGCGCGAACATCTCCGCCGCCAGGTGGTTCGATGCGCCGATGCCGGAGGACCCGTAGTTGATCTCCCCCGGCCGCGCCTTGGCCAGCGCGACGAAGTCCGCGGGCGTCCGTGCCGGCGACTGCGGATTCACCACCATGACATTCACGAATTCCGCGACCTTGGCGATCATCGTGAAGTCGCGCGGCACGTCGAAGGGGAAGTTCGCCGCCAGCGCCGGCGGGATGACATGGCTGCCGAGCCCGCCGATCAGCAGCGTATGGCCATCGGCGCGAGCGCGCATGATCTCGCCCATGCCGATCTGGCCGTTCGCGCCGGGCTTGTTCTCGACCACCGTGGCCCAGCCGTTCTTCTCCCGCAGCCCATCAGCGACGACGCGGCCGACCAGATCCGTCACGCCGCCGGGCGGGTAGGGCACCACGACGCGGATCGGCCGGTCCGGCACGAAGCCCTGCGCGATCGCCGGGAGCGCCAGCAGCGCCGTGCCGGCGGCCAGCAGAAGGCGCCGCTTCATGGTTGCAGGCTCAGCCCTGCGCGGCGCACTACCTGTCCCCATCGTTCCACCTCGCGTCTCTGGAAGGCTGCGAATTCGGCCGGGCCGCGGAAGGCGGGCTCGAAGCCGGCTGCCGTCAGGCGGCGGCGCGCCTCCGGGTCGGCGCCGATGCGGCGCAGATCCTCAGCGATGCGCGTGACCAGCGCCGGCGGCATGGCGGGCGGGCCGTAGATGCCGATCCAGCTGGTGACCACGAAATCGGCCAGCCCCTGTTCCTGCAGCGTCGGCACGTCGGGCAGTTGCGGCGTGCGCTCTGCGCTGGTCACCGCCAGCGCCCGCAGCGTGCCGCCGCGAATGGCACCGGCGACGGAAGGCAGGTTCTCGAACGCCACCTGCACGTCGCCGCGCTGGAGCATGACCAGCGAATTGCCCTGCTGCCCCAGCGGCACGCCCTGGATCGAGACATCGCCGCGCTGGTTGAACAGTTCCGCCGTCAGTTGGTTCGACGCACCCACGCTGGTGAAGCCGTAATTCAGCGCGCCGGGCCGTGCGCGTGCGAGGGCCAGGAACTCCTGCACCGTACGGGCCGGGGAATCCGCCGGCACCACCATGACGTTGACGAATTCCGCCATGATGGCGAGCGCGGTGAAATCCGCATGCACGTCGAAGGGGAAGTTCGGGATCACCACCGGCGGGATGCCGTGGCTGCCGAGCCCGCCCACCATCAGCGTCGCACCATCGGGAGCCGCGCGCTTCACAAGGTCCATCCCAATCGTCGCATTCGCACCGGGGCGGTTCTCCACCACCACGGTGGTGCCGTGGCCCTCCCGCAATCCATCGGCGACGATGCGCGCGACCAGGTCCGTCACGCGCCCGGCCGGGAAGGGAACGATGATGCGGACCTGGCGCGGCGGCCATTCGGCCGTCTGGCCCATCGCCGCCCCGGCCGCCGGCACGGCGAGGGCGGCGGCGAGCAGGGCGCGGCGTGATGCGGTCATCGAACCTCCTGAAGCGTGATGACGTCAGGTGCGATCGCACCGAAGGCATGGATCACGCGATCAAACAAGGCGTTGGAGCGTGAGGCGTGAGCCACGTCGGACGCTTCACGTTCAAAGGAAGGCGGCGAGGTTCTTCGCCAGCAGCACGGTCTGGTCGAGATGGATCTCCCGCCGCTTCAGCCGCCAGGCGCCATCGACCTTCGCCAGCGTGTCGAAGCGCTTGCCGATCAGCAGGTTCTGCTCGTCCTGCAGCCGGTTGCGATAGGTGAGGAAGCGGCAGCGCAGGCGCAGTTCCTCCGGCGCTGCGATGCCCGGGGTCGCCTCCAGAACCTCGACATTCGTCACCATGCGGCAGACGCGCGACGCCGGTTCCTCCGCCCAATGGATGCCGGTCTCGATCTGCTGGACGCGCTGGGACAGCGTGACCTTGCCCTCGTCGAACCAGGCGAGGTCCTGCCCCTCCCGCGTCCACTCCTGCGTCGGCAGGTGGTCGCGCCGCAGGTTGGACGGGATCGGCGCGAAGTATCGGATGTCGTCATGCAGCAGGCCGAGCCAGTCGCGGTAGCGGCGCTCATCCAGCAGCGCCGCCTCGGCGAACAGGAATTCCTCCGCCTCCCGCGCGGCCAGCAGCCGCGCGAGGCGGTCATCCGCATCAACCGGCATCGGCGGTCTCGCCAGGCATCGGCACGCGTTCGCTCACCGGCAGCGTCCAGGGATCGTCCTTCATGAAGGACGCCCAGCGGCCGTAGAAGATGCGCGCATTCTCCTCGGTGATCTCGCCATTCTCGACGGCGCCGGCGAGACCCGGGACCGGCCGGGCATGCCCCATGCCCATCTGGTAGTTGTAGGGCATGCGCCGCGCGATCGGCCCGCGGGAGGCATCGGTCGCGTAGGTCCAGTTCTCCATGTCGTCGCTTTCGGTCATCCCGGCGGGACCGGAGTAGCGCAGGAAGTAATGCCGCGCCGTGTCGTTCACCGCATCCGGCGCGTCGGCATCCTCCAGGCAGAAGCGCCACATCTCCATCTCGGTCGGGGAGATCGGGTGGAACACCGCGATGGTGCGCGGCTGCCGCCCGTGGAAGGACATGTTGGGGAAGATGGTGCCGACCGACATGGTCACGCGCGGTGTGTCGCCGAGTTGCGCGACGCGGCGGTCATGCACCTCGCGATACCAGGCCTCGACCTCGGGATACAGCGTCCAGGCGGGGACGTAGTTGGGCTCGGATGTGTGCGGCGGTTCGCCGATGACGCCATGCCCCAGGCCTGGGAAGCCGATGGTGGTGCGCGGCCGCAGATTGTCGCGCCGCCCCCGCCCGCCTGATGGCCCGATGCCCACCAGGTCCACGGATCGGTGGCTGATGTCGTGGTACATGTCGCCGATGAAGTTCTCCGGCGCGAACTTCCAGTTGCAGTTCACCTTCCAGCGCTGCACGCCGGCCACCACGCGCGACCCGCCGGGCGATCCGTCCCGCCGGTCCAGCGCGAAATCCAGGTACAGCTTCATGTCGCCGAGGTAGTCGAGCAGATCGACCGCGTCGGGATCCCAGGACGCCCAGACCGTGCCCTTGTACAGCGCGACGCGCGGCGCCCGCACCAGCCCCCATTTCTCCTTGTCCAGCTCGGCGTGATACGCCTTGTCGAAATGCGGCACGCCGACCAGCGCGCCGGGCGTGGATGCCAGCTTGCCATCCGTCGCGAAGGACCAGCCGTGATAGGGGCAGGTGAAGACGCGGTTGTTGCCGCGATCGTAGCGGCACACCTTCATGCCGCGATGCGTGCAGGAATTGAGCAGCACATGCACGCGCCCTTCGCGATCCCGCGTCAGGATCACGCTCTCGGTCCCCATGCGGGAGACGAAGAAATCATCGGGGTTGGGGATCAGGCTCTCATGCCCGATGAAGAGCCAGGCGCGGGCGAAGATCTTCTCCTGCTCCGCCGCGAAGATGGTCGCGTCGACGAAGATGTCGCGGCTGATCGTGCCGGCCTGAAGATCGACCATCGCATCGACGTCGTGGACCGAAGGAGACGCCATCCCGCACCCTCTCCAGAGCAACCTGAGCAAACTGAGCAACCTGTGGGCCAGTGTGATGCAATCCACGCGCCATGCAAGACGCCGCATGACATTGACGTTGCACCGCGCGCCATCACACCATCGCGCGCATGAGTGGAACGCTGAACCTGGTCGAGGTCGCGCCCGGCACCGCGCTGACGTTGCGCGACGGCCGCACCGTGATCGTCACCGACAATCCCGGCGACGGCATGTGGGTGTTCTGCCGCGACCCGGACGGCACGGATGAATCGCCGGTCTATGCCGGTGAGGTCGCCGGCCTCGCCGACACCGCCAAGCCGCAGGGCTGACCGCCGTCAGCCGCGCTGGATCGCGGCCCGCCCGGCCTCGACCGCCAGCGTCGCCACGGTCTGCCGTGGTGCGCCTTCCCGCGTCACGAAGGGCAGGGCGACGTAGTCCGTCGTCATTCGCGCCGCGGTCGCCTCGGTCACGCAATACCCGCGCCGCGCGTGATACAGCGCCATGTCCGGATTGCGGCGCAGCGTCTCCTCGCCGGCCGGCGTCATCTCCGCGCCATCGCCCTCGCTGGTCGCTGAGGTTGCGGTGAATTCCACCGCCACGGGCGCGCTGTCCGCATCCTCCGGCCGCTGCCGGATGGTCGAGGCCAGAGCCACATGCACATCGCCCGACAGCACGATCGGGTTCGGCGTGCGCCGCGCCACCATGCCGTCCAGCAGTCGCTGCCGCGCCGCCGGGTAGGCATCCCACTTGTCCATCGCGATGCCGCCCCCGCGCAGCAGCCGCCGCATCATCGGCACCTGCTGGGCGAGGATGTTCCATCGCGCCGGGCTGTCCGTCACCCCCGCCAGCAGCCAGGCTTCCTGCGTCGGGCCCAGCATCTGCGCATCGGGCCGCGACACCTCGGCACATGGCGGCCCGTTGCGATCGCCGCAGGGCTGGTCGTCGCGGAACTGGCGCGTGTCGAGCACGTTCACCCGCGCCAGCGTGCCGAAATCCAGCCGCCGATACGCCGTGATGTCCGGCCCGCGCGGAATGGCCGTGCGTCGTACCGGCATGTGCTCGTACCAAGCCTGGAAGGCGGCGGCCTTGCGCAGCGCGAAGACCTCCGGCGGCACGGCGATCGGGTATCTGCCGCGGCCATCCTTCTCGCTGTGGATGCCGGCCCAGTTGTTCTCCACCTCATGGTCGTCGTAGCTCGGCAGGAAGGGATGCGCCGCATGCGCCGCCTGCAGGTCGAGGTCGCTGCGATATTGCGCGTAGCGCAGGCGGTAGTCGGCGAGGCTGATCGTCTCCTCGCCGATATGCTGGCGCACCCGCGACCCCCAGCCCGGCTGGCCCGGCGCCCGGCCGCGATATTCGTATATGTAGTCGCCGTAGTGAAAGACGAAGTCGAGATCGGCCTCCTCGGCGATATGCGCCCAGGCGGTGAAGAAGCCGTGCTCATAGTGCTGGCAGCCGGCGGTCGCGAAGCGCAGCCGCGCGGGCGTCGCGCCCGCCGCGGGGGCGGTGCGGGCGCGACCCACGCGGCTGACCTCGCCGCCGACGCGGAAGCGATAGAAGAACGGCCGGCCAGGGGCGAGGCCGCCGACCTCGACATGCACGGCATGGGCGAGTTCGGGCCGCGCGATCGCCGTGCCGCTCGCCGCGACGCGGGCGAAGGTCCGGTCCTCGGCGACCTCCCAGTTCACCGGCAGTGGCGCGCGGACCATGCCGCCATCGGGGGTGAGGGGCTCCGGCGCCAGGCGGGTCCAGATCACGAAGCCATCGGGCGCCGGGTCGCCGCTCGCGACGCCGAGGGCGAAGGGGTAGGAGCGGAAGGCCTGTTGCGCCTGGGCCGGCCGCGCCGCGGGCGCCAGCGCGGCAAGCGCGGCCAGCCCCGCTGCCCCACGCAGCAGCCCGCGGCGGGACAACGCGATGATGTGGCGGGTCGTGCTGTCCATGCGGACCGGTTCCAGTTGCTGCGAAGGCATGATGCCCGCCTGTCGCGACGCCAGGCGTGAAGCCTGCGTCATGCCGTGGCGTGGCGGGCGTCCCTGTATCAGCGGGCCGCGGCGACCACCGCGAGCGTCACGCCCAGAATGCGGCGATCTTCGGCCATTCGACCTTCGCGCGATCATAGCCGGCGCGCAGGGCCGGGGCGATCTGGCGGGGATCGAGCAGGTTCACCCCCGGCGGCGTGCCGGCGATGACCAGCATGCCGCGTGTGCCCGTGGCCTCCAGCGCGCGCATCTCATCATGGATGTTGTGCGGTATGCCGCTGAGCAGGCTGCCCTCGTACCCATTTGTCAGGGTGACGACGAGCGCCCGCTTCGACCCCGCGACAAGGTCCGTATGGGCCCATGTCCGGGAAATGCCGCCATCCATGCAGTAACGCTGGCCGAGCAGCGTCGGCCCGATGACCCCCGGCAGGGAGGAGGATGCCCCGGTCGCATGGGCGAGCGGTATGCCATTGCGCCGCGCCACCTCCTGCCCGACGACGATCCGCTCCCCCGTGTAACAGTCATTCGCTGTGGTGAACATGCGCGCGGGAGGCCAACCGGTACGGCTGTCCCCGGTCATCAACCACGCCAGCCGTTCCACGGCGCTGCCATTGACCCGGTTGTCCGCGGCCAGTGCCGCATGGCCGATGGCGCGGATGGAGGCCGGGTCGCCGTTCATGACGGAGAAGTTGATCTCCTGTGCCCGTCGCTGGCTGGCATTGGGGTCGCTGACCGGTGCCATTGCGGCAAACAACCGGGGAAAATACCCAAAGAAATCAAACTCGGCGCGCATCCGCGCGAAATGCCCCGAGGTCAGGCTCGACCCCATATAGGCCCCGGCCGAGGTGCCGACGACCATCTCGGGCATGGCCGGATCGAAGCCGGCCTCCATCAGGCCGTGGAAGAAGCCACAATACCAGGCGACGTAGTATTCGCCGCCGCCGCCGAGCACGAGCGTGCGGTCGAGACCGCGCGCGAGGTCGGAGGCCGTCGGCTGTTCCGGCGCGGGGCGGGTCATGCCATCGCCGGCGAACAACTGCGCCGAGATGCGCGCCGCCATGGCCTCGGGCGATTCCGCCGCGGCGGTGGGTGAAGGGGCCTGTGCGGCGGCGGGCGCGATGCCACCCGCGAGCCCGGCCGCCGTGGCAAGGGCGGCCATGCGGGCCATCTCGCGGCGCGAGGCATTGTTGTGCATGACCGTCCTTCGTGTCCTGTCCAAAGTCCGGCAAATCGTATGAGGCGGCGACGCATCGAAGCAAGCCGGACGCGAGCCGACGACGAGGCATGCAACCCAGCGGTGAAGCGGCGCCATGTCGCGCGGACTTGCCCTGGCGAAGGCTTTGTTCCATACCCCGCCGCCGGTCGGGGTTCGCCCCGCCCGGCAAATCCGCACGCGGCGCGCCCTTCCCACATCTGGCAGGGTCCGGTCCCCGGCAACGGGGCATGCACCGCGGAGGCTCAACCGGACTACATGAGGAAGGAGGCTCGCCCCATGGCGATGCGTGAAGTCACCCTGCGTGCCCTGCTCGAGGCAGGCGTTCACTTTGGCCACCATACGCGGCGCTGGAACCCGCGGATGGCGCCCTACATCTTCGGCGTGCGCAACCAGGTCCACATCCTGGACCTGCAGCAGACCGTGCCGATGATGGAGCGTGCGCTGAAGGCCGTGCGCGACACCGTCGCCGCCGGCGGGCGCGTGCTGTTCGTCGGAACCAAGAAGGCGGCCGCCGACTACGTCGCCGAATCCGCGACGCGCTGCGGCCAATACTACGTCAACCATCGCTGGCTCGGCGGCATGCTGACCAACTGGAAGACCATCACGGGCTCGATCAAGCGCCTGAAGCAGATGGACGATCGTCTGGGCAACGACACCAGTGGCCTGACGAAGAAGGAAGTCCTGATGCTGACGCGCGACAAGGAGAAGCTTGAGCGCGCGCTTGGCGGCATCAAGGAGATGGGCGGCCTGCCCGACATCATCTTCGTGATCGACACCGTGAAGGAAAAGCTGGCGATCGAGGAGGCCAACAAGCTCGGCATCCCCGTCATCGCCGTGGTCGATTCCAACGCCGACCCGGAAGGCGTGACCTTCCCGATCCCGGGCAATGACGACGCGATCCGCGCCATCACCCTGTATTGCGACAGCATCGCCTCGGCCGTGCTGGACGGCATCTCGGCCGAGATGCAGGCCTCGGGCGTCGATATCGGCGGTGCCGAGGAACTCGCCCCCGAGGAACTGCCGGAAGCCCTGCCGGAAGCCCCGGTGGAAGCGCCCGCCGAGGCTCAGCCCTAGGCCTGAACCTGACCTGCCGGGGCCCGCGAGGCCCCGGTTCCTCCTTTTCCACCTGGCAACCACGGAGCATTCCGATGGCCGAGATCACTGCGGCACTGGTGCGCGACCTGCGCGAGAAGACCGGCGCGGGCATGATGGACTGCAAGAAGGCGCTCGTTGAGGCGGGCGGCGACATGGAGGCCGCGATCGACTGGCTGCGCAAGAAGGGCCTTTCGGCCGCAGCCAAGAAGTCCGGCCGCGTCGCCGCGGAAGGGCTGGTGGCGGTTGCCTCCGCCCCGCGCACCGCGGCGATGGTCGAGATCAACGCCGAGACGGACTTCGTCGCCCGCAACGAGCACTTCCAGGCGTTCTGCGCCGCGGTGGCCGAGCTGGCGCTGACCGTCGGCGACGACATCGAGGCGCTGAAGAACGCCCGCTATCCGGGTTCGATGGACCTGGTCGAGGGCGGCACGACCCACCGCACGGTGGCCGAGCAGCTGACGCACCTGATCGCCACGATCGGCGAGAACATGTCGATCCGCCGCGCCAAGCGCCTGCATGTGTCCGACGGCACCGTCGCCACCTATGTCCACTCGGCGGTGAAGCCCGGCATGGGCAAGATCGGCGTGCTGGTGGCGCTCGAAGGCGCTTCCGAGGCAGCGGTCATGGAGACGCTCGGCCGCCAGATCGGCATGCATGTCGCCGCGGCGCGCCCCGAGGCGCTCGATGTCTCCTTCGTGGAGCCCTCGGCGCTCGAGCGCGAGAAGGCGGTGCTGACCGAGCAGGCCAAGGCTTCGGGCAAGCCGGATGCCGTGATCCAGAAGATGGTCGATGGCCGCATCCGCAAGTACTACGAGGAAGTCGTGCTGCTCGAGCAGGTATGGGTGCATGACGGCGAGACCCGCGTGAAGGAAGTGGTGAAGAAGGCCGGCATGACGCTGTCCGGTTTCGCCCGCTTCCAGCTCGGCGAGGGCATCGACAAGCAGACCTCCGACTTCGCGGCCGAGGTCGCGGCGGCCGCCGGCCAGGGCTAACCAGCCCCGGCCCCACGGGCCTGTATTGCGGGAGCGGGCAGGCGGTCATCGCCTGCCCGCTTCGCGTTTGTGGAGGTGACACCGGCCCGCTCCGCGATGGTAGCCTGACCGTCACAGGGAAGCGGAGGCCGCCATGGGCTCGGTGGTCGGCAGCGCGGTCTATCAATCCGGCCGCCGCGTCGAGGATGTCGAAATCGAACGGCTCGACATTGCGTGCGAGGCCGTGCCACCCGAGCCCGGACGCTTCGTCTGGATCGGCCTGTTCGAACCCGACGAGGGCGTGCTCGCCAAGGTGCAGCGCCGATTCGGGCTGCATGATCTGGCGATCGAGGATGCGCACAACGCGCATCAGCGTCCCAAGCTCGAAGCCTATGGCGATTCCCTGTTCCTGGTGCTGCGCACGGCCCAGCTGCTGGACGGGCATGTCCGCTTCGGCGAGACGCACATCTTCGCCGGTCGCGGCCATGTCGTGACGGTGCGCCACGGCTCCTCGACCTCCTATGCCGAGGTGCGCGGGCGTTGCGAGCGGACCCCGCGCATGCTGGCGCTCGGGGAGATCTTCGTCGTCTATTCGGTGATGGACTTCATCGTCGACAACTACTTCCCGGTGCTGCACGTGCTGGAGACCGAAATCGACGAGCTCGAGGACCGCGTCTTCAAGCAGCGCACCACCCTTGCCGACATCGAGCGCATCTACGAACTGCGCCATGAACTGATGACCATCCGACGCGCGATCCATCCGCTCGGCGAGGTCTGCGCGCGGATGATGCGCTTCGACACGCCGCTGATCGAGGAACGCGTCCAGCCCTATTTCCGGGACGTGCAGGATCACGTGCTGCGCGTGGTCGAGGCGGTGGACAGCCTGCGCGAATTGCTGACCTCGGCGCTGGAGGCAAATGCGCTGTTCGCCTCGCTGCGGCAGAACGAGGACATGCGCCGCTTCGCCGGCTGGGCCGCCATCCTGGCCGTGCCGACCGCGGTGGCCGGCATCTACGGCATGAATTTCGAGGACATGCCCGAGCTGAAGCAGTCCTGGGGCTACCCGGTCGTGCTGGCCACCATCTTCACGATTTGCGGGGTGCTGTACTGGCGGTTCAAGCGCGCTGGCTGGCTGTGATGCCCGCGGCCGCGACCGCCCGGGCAGCGCCCGGGGGACCGGCCGCTGGGCCCGCCGCCTATTGTCGCGGCAGGGCGCCTATGGCAAAGCCGGTGCGCCGGCGGCGAAGACGGTCCCGCCCGGCAGGGCCGCCGGCCGGGCTGCCTTGCCGGCGCCACAAGGCCTGACTAGCCTCCGCCCACCCTTCGATACCCCAGGATAGTGCCTCTCCATGGCTTCGCCGAACTACAAGCGCGTGCTGCTCAAGGTTTCCGGCGAGGCCCTGATGGGCACGCGCGATTACGGCCTCGACACCGCCGTGTGCCGCCGCATCGCCGAGGATGTTCGTGGCGTCGTCGCCCTCGGCGTCGAGGTCTGCCTGGTGATCGGCGGCGGCAACATCTTCCGCGGCGTTGCCGGCGCTGCGTCCGGCATGGATCGCGCCCAGGCCGATTCGATCGGCATGCTGGCCACGGTGATGAACGCGCTCGCCATGCAGGCGGCGCTCGAGAAGGCGGGCGTGCCGACCCGCGTGCAGTCCGCCATCCCGATGCAGTCGGTCTGCGAGCCCTTCATCCGCCGCCGTGCCGTGCGCCACATGGAAAAGGGCCGGGTGGTGATCTTCGCCGCGGGTACCGGCAATCCCTTCTTCACCACCGACACCGCCGCCGCGCTCCGCGCGGCCGAGATGGGCTGCGACGCGCTGCTCAAGGGCACCCAGGTCGATGGCGTCTATTCCGCCGACCCGCGCAAGAACCCCAAGGCCGAGCGCTACGTCTCGCTCACCTACCTCGATATGCTGGCGCGCGATCTCGCGGTAATGGACGCGGCGGCGATCAGCCTGGCGCGCGAGAACCACCTGCCGATCATCGTCTTCAACATCCACGAGCCCGGCGCCTTCACCGCGGTGATGCAGGGCGAGGGCCGCTTCACCACCGTCCACGAGAATCCGAACTGAGGGAGACGGGCCCATGGCTGCCGACTTCAACGCCCTGAAGCAGGACCTGACGCGCCGCATGGATGGCGCGATGGAAACGCTGAAGAAGGAATTCCAGGGCCTGCGCACCGGGCGCGCCAGCCCCGCGCTGCTGGAACCCGTCCGCGTCGAGGCCTATGGCTCGGTCACGCCGCTGAACCAGGTGGCGAACGTGTCGATCGCGGGGCCGGGGCTGCTGTCCGTCCAGGTGTGGGACAAGGGGCTGACCAAGGCCGTCGAATCCGCGATCCGCGAGGCCAATCTCGGCCTCAACCCGCAGGCCGAGGGCCAGGTCATCCGCGTGCCGCTGCCGCCGCTGACCACCGAGCGCCGCAATGAACTCGCCAAGGCCGCCGCCCGCTACGCCGAGAGCACCCGCGTCGCCATCCGCGGCGTGCGTCGCGACGGCATGGAGCAGGCCAAGGGCTGGACCAAGAAGCACGAGGCCAGCGAGGACGAGGTCAAGCAGGCCGAGACCGAGATCCAGAAACTGACCGACCAGTATGTGAAACAGGTCGATGCGGCGCTGGTCGAGAAGGACAAGGATATCCGCACGGTCTGATCGCCGTCGGGGAAGCAGGGGTCGGAGGGCGAAGTGCGGTTGAGCCTGGTCGAGGCCCGTCGCCGTGGGGAAGGGGGGGCATGAGCGCCGTCACCGGACCGGTCCGCGCGACCGCCGGCCCGGCTGAACCGCCCGCCCATGTCGCCATCATCATGGACGGCAACCGTCGCTGGGCGCAGGCCCGCGGGCTGCCGGCCGCACTCGGCCACAAGGCCGGCGCCGAAGCCGTGCGCCGCACCATCGAGGCGGCGGCCGAGCAGGGCATCGGCTGGCTGACGCTGTTCGCCTTCTCCTCCGAGAACTGGCGCCGGCCGCTCGAGGAAGTGTCCGCCCTGACCGGGCTGCTGCGGCTGTACCTGCGGTCGGAAGTGGCGAGCCTGGTCAAGGAAGGCATCAGGCTGCGCGTGATCGGCGACTATGAACGCTTCGGTCCGGAGATGATCCGCTCCATCCGTGCCGCCGAGCAGGCCACCGCGGCCGGCACGCGGCTCAACCTCAACGTCGCGCTGTCCTATGGCGCGCGGGACGAGATCCTGGCCGCCGCGCGCGCGGCCGCCCGCGCCGTGGCGGAAGGCCGTCTCGCGCCCGAGGCGCTGGACGAAGCGACCTTTGGCGGTTTTCTCCAGACCGCCGGCATCCCCGACCCCGACCTGATCATCCGCACCTCGGGCGAGCAGCGGCTGTCGAATTTCCTGCTCTGGCAGGCCGCCTATGCCGAATTCGTCTTTCAGGAGGTGCTCTGGCCCGACTACGGCGCCGACCATCTGGCCGAGGCGGTGGCCGCCTATATCCGGCGCGAACGCCGCTACGGGGCACGGCCCTGAGCGGCGCCGCGGCCGTGGCGGCGGAGCCCAAGCGCTGGAGGGATCTTCGCAAGCGCTTCCTCTCCGCCCTGGTGCTGGGACCGAGCGCGCTCGCCTGCATCTGGCTGGGTGCCGAGCCCTGGACGATGCTCATCGCCATCGCCGCGGCGCTGCTGTCGTGGGAATGGGTGCATCTGTGCGGATACCGGACGCGGGCACTGCCCGGCCTGGCCGTGCCGGTCGCGGTCTTCGCGGCGGGCACGCTGGCCGTGGCCGAACAGCCGCGCGCGGCGCTTGTGCTGTTGCTCATGCTGTGGGTGGTGGCGTGGTGGACCGCCGATCGCGGCCGCGACGTGGATGGGCGCGGCCAGCCGGCGGGCTGGCTGGCGGCGGGCGTGCTCTATATCGGGCTGGCCGGCATCGCGCTGATCGAACTGCGCCACGACAACGCCGCCGGGCAGGCGAATGTGCTGTTCCTGTTCCTGGTGGTCTGGGCGTCCGACATCGGGGCCTACATGGCGGGCCGGATGTTCGGCGGGCCGAAGATCGCTCCCTCCGTGTCGCCCAACAAGACCTGGTCCGGTGCGGTGGGTGGGCTGGCCGCGGCGATGCTGGTGGGCGCGGCGACGGCGATGCTGCTGGCTCCCGGCGGCGCGGTGCGCGCGGCGGCGGTCGCGGCGATGCTGGGCGTCATGGCGCAGGCCGGCGACCTGCTGGAATCCTGGATCAAGCGGCGCTTCGAGGTGAAGGACACCTCCGCGCTGATCCCCGGCCATGGCGGCCTGCTGGACCGGCTCGACGGCGTGCTGGCGGCGGCACCGCTGGCGGCGCTGCTGGCGCTGGCGCTGGGGCGGGGCCAGCCGCTGTGGTGGTGAAACGGACAGGCCGCGGGCGGCTTGATGTGCAGTATGCGGGGCCGCCGCGGGTTGCGGTTACCCGACGCTGCTCTGGTGGCGCGGTGCCCGCGTGACCCGCAGCGTCACCATCCTCGGCAGTACCGGCTCGGTTGGCCGCAGCACGGTAGCGCTGCTGGAAGACGCCCCAACCGGCGCCTTCCGCGTCGAGGCCCTGGTCGCCAACCGCGACGCCGCCGGCCTCGCCGCCCAGGCGCGGCGGCTCGGCGCGCGGCTCGCCGTCGTCGCCGATCCCACCTGCTTCACCGCGCTGCGCGATGCGCTGTCCGGGTCGGGCATCGAGGTCGCCGCCGGCGCCGATGCCGTGGTCGCCGCCGCCGCGCGCCCGGCCGACTGGACCATGGCGGCGATCGTCGGTGCGGTCGGGCTGCCGGCCACGCTCGCCGCCCTGTCGCGCGGCGGGGTTCTTGCGCTTGCCAACAAGGAAAGCCTGGTCTGCGCCGGGGAGATAGTGCTCGCCACGGCACGCGTGGCCGGCGCCACCCTGCTGCCGGTCGATTCCGAGCACAACGCTATCTTCCAGGCGCTCGAAGCCCGCGGTGGCGGCGCCGATCCCTATGCGACGGTCGAGAAGATCGTGCTGACCGCCTCGGGCGGCCCCTGCCGGACCATGTCGCTCGCCGAGATGGCGTCCGTAACGCCCGAAGCCGCGGTGCGCCACCCGATCTGGTCGATGGGGGCGAAGATCTCGATCGATTCCGCCACCATGATGAACAAGGGCCTGGAACTGATCGAGGCCGTGCGGCTGTTCCCGGTGCCCGAGGCGCGGGTCGAGGTTCTGGTCCACCCGCAATCGACCGTGCACGGGCTGGTGCAGTACGCCGACGGGTCCCTGGTCGCCCAGCTCGGCTCGCCTGACATGCGCACGCCGATCGCCCATGCGCTGGCCTGGCCGGCGCGGATGACGGCCGCGGTGCCGCGGCTGGACCTGGTGGCACTGGGGCGGCTCGACTTCTTCGCCCCGGATCCCGTGCGCTTCCCCGCGCTGCGCCTGGCGCGGGAGGCCTTGCGGGCCGGCGGCGGCGCAACCACCATATTGAACGCTGCGAACGAGGCAGCGGTCGGGCTGTTCCTGGACCACCGCCTCGGTTTCCTGGACATCGCCGCGGTGGTGGAGGAGACGCTGTCCCGTTTTGGTGCGCCGGTGGTGGCCGACCTGGCCGCCATCCTGGCACTGGACGGGGCGGCGCGCATGGAGGCGGCGAGGATCGCCGCGGAACGGGCGGCGGCCTGACGGCCCCGCGCAACGGATACGGACCCGATGGAATTCCTGCCTGAGCCCTTCCGCACCATCATTTCCTTCGCCGTGGTGCTCGGCGTGCTGATCTTCGTGCATGAGATGGGGCACTACCTGGCGGCGCGCTGGCGCGGCGTGCATGTCGAGCGCTTTTCCATCGGCTTCGGCCGGGCGGTCTGGACGCGGACCGACAAGCGCGGCTGCGAATGGCGGGTCGGCTGGATCCCGCTCGGCGGCTATGTCAAAATGCATGGGATGGAGCATGCGGGGGAGACCGATCCGGACCCCGCCACCTACCGCCCCGGCGAAGCCTTCCATGAGAAAAGCGTGGGCGACCGCGCCATCGTCGTCGCCGCGGGCCCGATCTTCAACTTCCTGCTCGCCGCGGTGCTGTTCGCCGGCATCTTCGCCACCGTCGGGCGCCCGGTGGGCACGACCGCGATCCAGACCGTCGTCGCCGGTTCAGCGGCGGAACGCGCCGGCCTGATGCCGGGGGACCGCATCCTGTCGCTGGACGGCGAACGGGTGACCCGCTTCGAGCAGTTGCAGCGTCACATCCAGCCGCGCGCCGGCCAGCCGGTCGAGGTGCTGGTCCGCCGCGGCGAGAGCGAAATGAAGGTCGTCGCCACCCCAGCCGCGCGCGCCGAGGACGGGCGCGGCATGCTGGGCGTGACCGGCGGAGCGATCGAGCGGGAGCGGCTGGATCCCTTCACTGCGCTGGTGGACGGCACCTGGCACATGGTCGTCGTCTCGGGCCAGACGCTGTCGGGCGTGTGGCAGATGATCTCCGGCCAGCGCGGCGCGGACGAGATCGGCGGCCCGCTGCGAATCGCGCAGATGTCGGGCGAGGTGGCGGAGATGGGGATGCTGTCCCTCGTCACCTTCATCGCGCTGCTGTCGATCAACCTGGCGCTGATCAACCTGTTCCCGATCCCGATCCTCGATGGCGGCCACCTGCTGTTCTACGCGGCGGAGGCGGTTCGCGGCCGGCCGTTGACGGCGCGGGCGCAGGAATATGCCTTCCGCGGCGGCTTCGCGTTGCTGGCGACGTTGATGATCCTGGCCACCTGGAACGACCTGACGCAGCTTGGCGTGGTGCGCTGGGTGACCTCCCTGATCGGGTGATCCAACCCGGGCGGCCGCCGCTGGGGTCGGTTGAATTCTTGTTGATCCCTCGGACGGCGGGTGCGGGCCGGCTTGCCTTCGCGCCCTGCACCGGCGGGAAGGCGGCGGCGTGGGGTCTGGGCGCGGTCGCGCTTTGCGCTCGCGGCCCGAGGCATCGCCTGGGGCCTGGCCCCGGGCGGGTTGGATTGCGCTTGAGGAAGGGGTGCCAGTGTCGCGCTTGCGGGCCGACGCGGGCCTCGTGCCGAAGGTCGGCAGGCTCGACGGCGGCGCAGGACCGGTCGGCGCCTCGGCCCTGGCCCCTTCGGCGCCGGGGGGGTAGGGTCCCGGCCGCCGTCCCCCAGGGGCTCGCCTTGTTCCTGCCGTCATCAGGCACCAAGGGGTGACGGCGGACGGGCACCTCGGGTAGTGTCCGCCCCCTCCGACCGCCCCCAAGATCAGGTGCCGATTCGTTGAACAGGCTGCGCACCCTCCTCTTCGTCCTCGCCGCGTTGATCGTGGCGCTTCCCTCCTCGGCGCAGGCACCCGGACGCGTGACCGCGATCGAGGTGCAGGGCAACCAGCGCATCGAGGCGGATACCATCCGGTCCTACCTGCTGGTCCAGCCGGGCGGCACGGCCGATCCGGATTCGATGGACCGCAGCCTGCGCGCGCTGTTCGCGACCGGCCTGTTCCGCGACGTCACGATCCGCGCCGAAGGCAGCCGCGTTATCGTGCAGGTGGTCGAGAACCCGATCATCAACCGCGTCGGCTTCGAGGGAAATCGCCGCATCACGAGCGATATATTGCGCACCGAAGTGCAATTGCGCCCCCGCGGCGTCTTTACGCCGGCGGCTGCGCAGACGGAGCGCCAGCGCATCCTCGAGATCTATGCGCGGCGCGGGCGCTTCGGCGCGACGGTCGAACCCAAGATCATTGAACTCGACCAGAACCGCGTCGACGTCATCTTCGAGATCAATGAGGGCGAGATCGCGCTCGTCGCGCGCATCAACTTCGTCGGCAACGCGGATTATTCCGACAGCCGGTTGAAGGAGATCATCGCGACGCGCGAACAGGCCTGGTACCGGATCCTGTCCAGCTCCGACAGCTACGACCCGGACCGCCTGGCCTTCGACCGCGAATTGCTGCGCCGCTTCTACCTGCGCCAGGGCTATGCCGATGTGCAGATCACCGGTGCGACGGCCGAGCTCGCCCCGGATCGCAGCGGCTTCTTCCTGACCTATACGATTGACGAAGGCCCGCGCTACCGCATCGGCGAGCTGACGGTGACCAGCACCCTGCGCGGCCTCGACCCCGCCTCGGTGCAGCGGGAGATCCCGATTTCTCCCGGCGAGTGGTATGATGGCGATGCGGTGGACCGTGCCGACACGCTGCTGACCGACCTGCTGGCCACGCGCGGCTTTCCCTTCGCCAATGTCGAGCCGCGCGTCGTCCGTCATCGCGACGAACGCAAGGTGGACCTGACCTTCGAGATCACCGAAGGCCCGCGCGCCTTCGTCGAGCGCATCGAGATCAGCGGCAACACCCGCACCCAGGACCGCGTCATCCGTCGCGAATTCCGCCTCGCCGAGGGCGATCCGCTGGTGACCCAGCAGGTGCGCCGCTCGCGCGAGCGCATTCGGGCGCTCGGCTTCTTCTCGGATGTGCAGGTGAATTCGACGCCGGGCTCGGCCTCGGATCGCGTCATCCTGAACACCCAGGTCACCGAACGCGCCACCGGCGAGTTCACCCTGGGCGGCGGCTACTCGACCGATGCCGGCTTCCTCGCCGATGTGGGCCTGCGCGAGCGCAACTTGCTTGGCACCGGCGTCGATGCGCGCGCCAACGTGACCCTGGCGCAGAAGCGCAGCCAGGTGGACCTGTCGGTGACCGACCCGCAATTCCTCGAGCGCAACCTCGCGGCCGGCGCGGATGTCTTCCTCGTGCAGCGCAACCTGCAGTCCACCTCGGGCTACAATGAACGCCGCGCCGGCTTCGTCATGCGCCTGGGCTACGAGATCAACGAGCGCCTGCGCCAGACCTGGTCCTACTCGCTGGTCAATCGCGACCTGTACGACGTCAGCCCGAACACGTCCCGATTCATCCAGGAGCAGGAGGGTTCGACCCTGCTGAGCCAGGTCTCGACCACCGTCACCTATGATCGCCGCAACAGCCGCATCGAACCGCGTGAGGGCTTTGTGGTGCGCGGCGGTGCCGACCTCGCCGGCATCGGCGGCGACGTCTACTACGTCCGCCTGCGTGGCGACGGGCAATACTACATTCCCTTCGAGCAGATGCTCGGCGATCCGGACTACGTCCTGGTCCTGGCCGCCGGCGGCGGCTGGATGCTGCCCTACAATGGCGGTGAGACCCGCATCGTCGACCGCTTCTTCCTCGGCGGCGAGAACCTGCGCGGCTTCGCGCTGGGTGGCGCCGGCCCGCGCGACGTGTCGTCGAACGATGCGCTGGGCGGGCAGGTGCTCTGGACCTCCTCGGCGGAATTCCGCTTCCCGCTGCCGCTGCCGTCCGAACTCGGCTTCGTCGGGCGTGTCTTCGTCGATGTCGGCGGCAATTACGGCCTGCCGACCAACGTCAACGATTCCGGCTGCCCGACCAGCGTGCCGAACTGCCTGCGCGACGATGCCTCGCCGCGCGTCGGCATGGGTGTCGGCCTGTCCTGGCGCAGCCCGATCGGCCTCATCAACATCGACCTCGCCCAGGCCGTGGTGAAGAAGTCCTACGACCAGACGCAGGTCTTCCGCCTCGGCTTCGGCACCCGTTTCTGAACCGGGATATCATCCGACATGTCACGTAAGCTTCCGGCCGTTCTCGCGGCAATGCTCCTCGCAGTTCCGGCCGCGGCCCAGCAGAACCAGTGGTTCGTGCCGGGCCAGCCGCAGGGTGGACAACCCGGCCAGCAGCCGCCGCGCCCGGCCCAGCAGGGCCAGCGCCCGGCCCAGGCGCCGGCCCAGCGCCCGGCCACCCCGGCGCCCCCGCTCGCGCCCGGCCAGCCGCCGCCCACCGCGGTCATCGGCATCGTCGATGTGCCCGAGATCCAGCGTGTCTCGACCGCCTTCACCCAGGTGCGCGAGGCGATCGAGCAGCGCCGCGGCCGGCTGAACGAGGACCTGCAGCGCGAGCAGCAGCGCTGGCGCGACGAGCAGCAGCGCCTGGCCAATGACCGCACCACCCTGACGCCGGAACAGCTGCGCACCCGCGAACGCGACCTGCAGGACCGCATCACCGACAGCCAGCGCGTGCTGCGCGAACGTGCCCGCGACATCGAGCAACTGGCCCAGACGGCGCTGCGCGAGATCGAGCAGGCGCTCGGCATCGTCATCCGCCAGGTGGCGTCCTCGCGCGGCGTGAACGTCGTGCTGCCGCGTCCGCTGGTGATCTTCAACGAGCCTCCCTTCGACCTGACCGAGGAAGTGGCCGCGCAGCTCAACCGGATGATCCCGAACGTGACCCTGCCGGCCGAAGGCGCCGAGGCCCCGGCCGCGCCGGCCGCGCCCCGTCCGGCCCCCCCCCCCCCCCCGGGTGCGGCGGCCGCGCAGCGTCCGGCCACGCCGCCCCGCCCTGGTGCGGCATCGCCGGCCCAGGGCCAGCGGCGGCCCTGAGCGGCATGGGCGCGGATCCGCGCTTCTTCCCCGCGCGCGGGCCGTTCGCCTTGTCGGCGATTGCCGCGGCGGCGGACGTGCCGCTCGACGGCGCCGGCGAACGGCTGTTCGCGGACGTCGCGCCCCTGACCGAAGCCGGGCCTGACGAAGTCGCCTTCCTGGAAGGCCGGCGGATGCTCGCGGCGCTGCGGGAAACGCGCGCCGGCGCTGTCCTTGTGGCCGCCGCGGCGGTCAAGGACGTGCCGGCGGGCTGCATCGCGCTGGTGACCGAGGCCCCGCAACTCGCCTATGCGCGGGTCGCCGCCCTGTTCCATCCGCGTCCGGTCCCGCTGGCCGGCATCCATCCGACCGCCGTCATCGCCGCGGATGCGCGGATCGGCGCGGGCACCGAGATCGGTCCCTACGCCGTCATCGGTGCCGCGGCCGAGATCGGCGCGGACTGCATCATCGGCCCGCATGCGATGGTGGGTGCAGGCTGCGTGATCGGGCCGGGCTCGGTGATGCGCGCCCATGCGTCGATGGAATTCTGCATCGCCGGGGCCGGCGTGGTGCTCCACCAGGGTGCGCGCGTCGGCAACGAAGGCTACGGCTTCGTCACCACCAAGACTGGCGAGCATGTGACGGTGCCGCAGATCGGGCGCGTCATCCTCGGCGACGGGGTCGAGATCGGCACCAATTCCTGCGTCGATCGCGGGGCGGGGGGCGACACCGTGCTCGGGCCCGGCACGCGCCTCGACAACCTGGTGCAGATCGGACACAACGTGAAGACGGGTCGCGGTTGCGTGATCGTCGCCCAGGTCGGCATCGCCGGGTCGGTGGAACTCGGCGACTATGTCGTGGTGGCGGCGCAGGCGGGTCTGGCCGGCCACATCAAGGTCGGCGCCCAGGCGCGGATCGGCGCGCAGGCCGGCGTGATGAACGACGTGCCTGCCGCGACCGACGTGGTCGGCAGCCCGGCCTGGCCGGCGCGCGAGACGCTGCGCGCCTTCGCCCGGCTTCGGCAATTGGCGGCAACCAAAAGGGATGGGACATCGGGCGGAACGCCATGACCAGCGAGAACGAAAAGCCGGCCGCGACGCCGCGCGTGATCGAGGCCTTCGACATCGGTCAGATCATGAACGCCATCCCCCACCGCTATCCCATGCTGCTGGTGGACCGCGTCGTGGACATGGTGCTGGGTGAATCCTGCACCGGCATCAAGAACGTCACCATCAACGAGAATTTCTTCCAGGGCCATTTCCCCTCCATGCCGGTGATGCCCGGCGTGCTGATCATCGAATGCATGGCGCAGACAGCGGCCGTGCTGGTGGTCACCACCCTCGGGCCGGACTGGCAGGGCAAGCTGGTGTATTTCATGACCATCGAGAACGCGAAGTTCCGCAAGCCGGTGGTGCCCGGCGACCAGATGCGCGTCGAGGTCGTCAAGCAGCGCCAGCGCGGCAATATTTGGAAGTTCTCGGCCGAGGCGAAGGTCGACGGCAAGGTGGTGGCCGAAGCGACCTACGCCGCCATGATACTGGACCGCTGACCGCATGACCGAGATCCACCCCACCGCGGCGGTCGCCCCCGGCGCCGTCATCGGGCAGGATTGCCGCATCGGCCCCGGGTGCGTCGTCGGTCCCGACGTCGTGCTCGAGGCCGGCGTCGAGCTGCTGTCCCATGTCGTGGTGGACGGGCATACGCGCCTTGGCGCCGGCGTGCGGGTATTCCCCTTCGCGACTATCGGCATGGCGCCACAGGACCTGAAGTACAAGAACGAGCCGACACGCTGCGAGATCGGCGCCGGCACGCTGATCCGCGAGGGTGCCACCGTTCATCGCGCCAGCGTCGGCGGCGGCGGCGTCACCCGCGTCGGCGCCAACTGCATGCTGATGGCAACGGCCCATGTCGCGCATGATTGCGATGTCGGCGACGGCGTGATCCTCGCCAACAACGTGATGCTGGGCGGCCATGTGCATGTCGCCACCGGCGCGTTCATCGGCGGCGGCGCGGCGGTGCACCAGACCGTGCGAATCGGGCGGCTGGCAATGGTGTCCGGCCTGGCCGGCGTGACCAACGACATCCCCCCCTTCGGCTTCGTCTTCGGCCTGCCGGCGCGCCTCGTCGGATCCAACCGCATCGGACTGCTGCGCCGCGGCGCCGCGCGCGACCAGCTGCGCACCCTGCGCCAGGCCTACAACCTGCTGTTCAAGGAAGCGGGCGAATTCGCCAGCCGCCTGGCCGAGGTCGAACAGCGCTTCGGCGGCGAACCCCTGGTCGCCGAGGTCATCGCCTTCATCCGCGACCCGGCGCGCCGGCGCCAGCTGGTGCGGCCGGGACGCATGGCCGCGCCGGAACTCGGCGGCGGCGATGAGGAGAACGGGGAGGCGGCGTGAACCCGCCCAAGGGTCCGCTCGGCATCATCGCCGGCGGCGGCGGCCTGCCGCTCCGCGTCGCCGAGGCGGTCGCCACCTCGGGCCGTCCGGTCGTCGTGGCTGTGCTGGAAGGCCAAGGCGATGCCTCCGCCTTCACCGCCTATCCCTCGCAGAGCTTCCGCTGGGGCCTGGCGGCGCAATTGCTGGCCTGGCTGAAGGGCCATGGCGTCCGGCAACTGGTGCTGGCCGGCAGCGTCTCGCGCCCCTCCGTCCTGTCGCTGCGGCCGGATGCGGCCGGGATGAAGCTGCTGGCGCGCATCGGCCGCGCCGCCTACACCGGCGACGATTCGGTCCTGCGCGCGGTGATGGGCGTGCTGGCCGAGGATGGCTTCGAGGTGATCAGTGCCCAGCAGGTCCTCGCCGGTCTGTTGCCGCCTGCGGCGTTGCTGGCCGGGGCGCCGCCGGATGACTTGGCGCGCGCCGACATCCAGCGCGGCATCGCGGTCTGCCGGGCGCTCGGGCTCGCCGATGTCGGGCAGTGCTGCGTCGTGCAGCAGGGCCTGGTGCTGGCGGTCGAGGCCATCGAGGGCACCGATGCCATGCTCGCCCGCTGCGGCCCGCTGCACCGCGAAGGGCCGGGCGGGGTGCTGGTGAAATGCGTGAAGCCCGGCCAGTCGCGCCTGGCCGACCTGCCCACCATCGGCCCGCGCACGGTCGATGGCGCGGTGGCCGCGGGGCTGCGCGGCTTGGCGTTCGAGGCCAACGGCACCATCGTCATGGACCGCGACGCCACCATCGCGCGGGCAACGGCGGCAGGGATGTTCCTGCTCGCCTTTGACCCCGCGGACTTCAAGGAAGGAACGACAGCATGAGCCAGGGCCGCTTCCTGCACACCATGATCCGGGTCGGCGACCTCGACCGGTCCGTGGGCTTCTACACGAAACTGCTCGGCATGAAGGAACTGCGCCGGCGCGACGTGCCGGATGGCAAGTACACGCTCGCCTTCCTTGGCTACGGCGAAGGCAATGCCGAAGGCCAGGGCGAGATCGAGCTGACCTACAACTACGGCGTCGAGAAATACGAGCAGGGCAACGCCTTCGGCCATCTCGCGGTGGGCGTGCCGGATGTTGCGGCCGCCTGCGAGGCCGTGCGCACCGGTGGCGGCAAGGTGACGCGCGAGGCGGGGCCGGTGAAGTTCGGCACCACCATCATCGCCTTCGTCGAGGACCCGGACGGCTACAAGATCGAATTGATCCAGCGGTAGTCCCGGCGCCCGCCCCGCGCGCGCCGTTGGACGCGCCCGGGTGCCGGGTTCTAGCCTGATCCGGCGGTCTGTGAACGGGAGGCATCGATGGGCACCCTGCTGGGCACTTGGCGATTGGTCGATGCTCGGGCCTTCGGCCCCGACGGGGCCGAAATGGCGCCACCGCTGGGCCCCGACCCGATCGGCATCATCACCTATGAGGCCGAGCGCATGATCGTCGCGGTGGCCAGGCCAGACGCACCGACTGTCTTCAGCGGCTATGCCGGGCGCTACAGCTTCGATGGCGAGACCCTCACCGTCATGGTGGATGCCGCGCCCGATCCCACCTCGCCCGTCGAGCAGGTGCGTCAGATCCGTTTCGACGGGCCCGATCGCTACGTGGCGACGCCGACCATGCGTGTCCTGGGTTACGATGCAGGGTTGCGTCTGACCTGGGAGCGTGTCGCCTGACGGCGCGCGCAGCGGGGTAGCTGCACTTGGATTTTCCCGCACTTCTGCGCGGTGTCTTCGACACCACCGAGGACGCGGCCCGCGCGCTGGTCGGCCGCGAGCGGCTGCGGCTTGCCGTCACCGGCCTGTCGCGCGCCGGCAAGACGGTCTTCCTGACGTCGTTGATCGCCAACCTGCTCGCGGCGGGGAGAGGCGCGCGCACCTTGCCGGCGCTGGACGAAGCCGTCGGCGGGCGCATCCGCCGCGTCCGCATCGTCCCCGCCGGGACCGAGACCATCCCCCGCTTCGACCCGGATGCGCATCTCGGCGCGCTGGCGGCCGACCCGCCGCGCTGGCCTGAACGCACCGAGGATTTCTCGACGCTGTCCATCGCCATCGATGTGGAGCGCCGCACCTCGCTCGGCGGCCTGCTGCCCGAACGGCGCGTAACGCTCGACCTGCTCGACTATCCCGGCGAATGGCTGCTCGACCTGCCGATGCTGCGGCAGGATTTTTCGATATGGTCGGCGGCCACGCTCGCGCGGCTGCGCCGCGGCGTGCGGGCGCAGGCCGCGCGGGAGTTCCTCGCCTTTGTCGATGCGCTTCCCGCCGACGCGGCGGCCGAGGACGCGCTGGCGAAGCGTGGCTACACGCTGTATCGCGACGCGCTGCGCGACTGCCGGGACAATCACGGGCTGCGTTTCCTCCAGCCCGGCCGTTTCCTCAATCCCGGCCCGCGGGGGGAGGCACCGCTGCTGTGGTTCTTCCCGCTGCCGGCCACCGCGAAGGGCGGGCTCGCGGCACTCTGCGCGCGTCGCTACGCCGCCTATCTGGACGACCAGCGCAGCAATTTCCTGGATCCCTTCTTCACCCGCTTCCATCGGCAGGTGGTGCTGGTCGACGTGCTCGGCGCGCTGCATGCCGGGCAGGAAGCCTTCGAGGACACGGCGGAAGCACTGGCCGCCGTCGCCGCGGTGGTGTCCGGCGGCAACTGGCTGGAACGGCTGCTCGGCGCGGCACCGACTCGCGTGGCCTTCGCCGCCACCAAGGCGGACCATGTGCCGTCCCGCGCGCGGGATGCGTTGGCCGCGCTGGTGGAACACATCGCCCTTGGCGCGCGCGGCCGGGCCGAGGCCTCCGGCGCCGCCACATCCTTCCATGCCCTGGCCGCGATCCGCTGCACCGAGGATGCGGTGGCGACGCTGGAGGGGCAGAACTTCGCCGCCGTGCGCGGCATCCTTTTGCACGAGGGGCGCGGCGCCACCATCTATCCGGGGGAGGTGCCGATGAAACCGCCTGAACCCGCCTTCTGGCAGTCCGGATTCTTCCGCATGCCGGAATTCCGCCCACCGCGGCTCGACCCTGCCGGCGGATCCGGCGTGCCGCATCTGGGCATGGATGGGCTGCTCGCCTGGCTGCTGGGGGATGCGCTGTGAGCGCCGCCCCACCGCCGCGCGTGATCCTCGAGGACACGGCCGCACCGGCCCAGCGGCTGGATTTCGGCTGGGATGCGGCGGTCGCCACGGTCGCACCTGTCCAGCGTGGCTGGTCGTCGCTCGGGCTGGTCGGGCTCGGCGTGGCGATCCTGGTGCTGGGCTTTTCGTTGCTCGAGGCCGGCAATTTCATCGCCGCGCAATTCGTGCAGGCGACGTGGTTGGGGTGGGTCACGCTCGGCGTCGCCGTGGCCGGCTTCGGGTTGGTGTTCACGGCGATCGGGCGGGAACTGCGCGGCTATCTTGCGCTGGGCAATGTGGATCGGGTGCGGGCGGCGCATGCGCGCGGCGATATCGCTGCCCTGCGCACTGCTTTGCAGGATTGGCAGCAACGCCTGCCGGCAGGTCGGGCGCGGGCCGAAGGGCTCGCCGAGATGCCGATCGACGCGGCCTGCGCGCTGGTCGAGGCAACCAGCCTGGCGCCCATCGCCCGCGACGCAGAGGCGCTCGGCCGCGCCGCCGCGATGCAGGCCTTCGCGATGACTGCGGTGAGCCCGTCGCCGGGGCTCGATGTGCTGGTGTTCTCCTGGCGCGGCATACGCCTGGTGCGGCAGGTCGCGGCGCTGCATGGGTTGCGGCCGGGCATCGCCGGTACCGTTGCGCTGCTGCGCCGCGTCGCGATGGATGCGGCGACGGTGGCGGCGACCGATGTGGCGGTGGAGGCGATGCTGCGCGGCGTGCTCAGCAGCCGCATCGCCGAGCATGTCGCCGGCGAGGCCGCGGCGGGCGCGGTAGCGGCGCGGCGGATGATCCTGCTGGCGCGCGCGACGGATGAGGCTTGCCGGGTGTTGCCCAGGCTGTAGCGGCGCGGTTGGTTCAGGTGTGAAGGTTGGAGGGGCCTTGCCCCTCCAAACCACCCCACCAAAGGGCTGCGGCCCTTTGGAATGCGGGATTTTGGCGCTGGGCATCGAGATGGTCCGTCGCCTGGGCTCGCGCGCCGTGCCCAGTGCCATGAGAATTTCCGTACCGCCGTGCGCAATGGGCATGCACCCAGGGCGACCGACAGCCCTGCCCGGCGCCAAGTGACGGCATTCCAAAGGCCCCCTGGCCTTTGGTGGGGGAGGTCCGGAGGGGGCAAAGCCCTCTCCGGTTCCCCCTGCGATCACTGTGCGAAAGCCGGCCGCCGCGGTGCCCGTGCCGCCCGGTGCATCGCCGACGGATAGAACCGCCCATTCGGTCCGCGCATCGCCTCCAGCACGAAGCCGCCAGGAAGGGTGACCACCTCCCGCGCCGGCGGTGCATCGGCGGTGGCATCAAACGCCGCGTGCAAGGGACGTCCCTCCATGCCTGCCGACGGCAAACCGAGAAGGTGCAGAACGGTCGGCACGATGTCGGTCAGGTCGGCCGCTTCCTGCGCCACCGCGCCGCGCCGGAACGGTCCGCCCTGCATCACCAGCACGGTTGCGAGTTCCGCCCGGTGCAGCCCGCCATGCATCCCGCCGCCTTCGGGCACGTCCGGCGCGTCGAAGGGTGCGAAGCCCGGCAGGCCCCATTCGTCGGCCGCTTCGTCGCCGGCGAAGGTCGCGACCAGGTCGGCGCTGCGCGCGTGGCCGCTGCCCAGCAGCGCGAGCGGCATCGCCCGGCCCTCCGGCAGGATGGAGGTGTCACGTGCCAGCAGCGGCCCGGCCCAGGGCTGCGATGCAAGGAACTCCGCGATCTGCGGGGCGATCCCGAGGTCGCGCAGCCACAGCCCCGGCGCGGCGGCGGGTGCGACGACGACATCGACATCGGGCCCCATGCCCGTGCCGGCGCGGAAGCCGGCGCGCTGCAATTCCGAGCGCAGGCAGCGCTTGCCACGGCCGGTGACATGGCCGTGGTCGGAAAGCACGATGATGGCGATCTCGGCTGCGTCGGGCTGCGCGTCGCGCCAGGCGCGGATGCGGCCCAGCACGGCATCGGCGGCGCGCAGCGCGTCCTGTGCGTGCGGCGCGCGCAGTCCGCCCCAGTGGAAGGAGACATCGGGCTCGGACAGCCACAGCAGCGCGACGTCGGGCGCGTGGCGCGGCAGGACGTGTTCCAGCAGCACGCGGCCGGCGAATTCCACGCGTGGGATGTTCGGGACCGCCGCGTCCGGTGTGGCGCCGAGGGCATCGCGAACCTCCGCCGCCGTCGCGCCGTCGCTATCCTCGACATTCCAGCGGAAGGAACCGAGGCGTTCGGCCGCCGGATGCAGCAGGCGCGCCGCCCCGGCCGTGCCGGCGCTGACCAGCGCGAAGCGCAGGCCGAAAGGCGCCATCCGCTCCGCCAGGCTGGCGCGCTGCAGCGGCGATTCCGCCCCGGCGGCCATGGCGAGGACATCGTCCACCAGTTTGGTGCGCAGCAGCCGGTCCGGTGCGACGGACGCGTCGAACAGCGTGTTCGCCACCATGCCGTGGCCACCCGGGCGACAGCCGGTGATCAGCGACGGCGTGGCGACGCGCGTTTCCGAAGGAAACACGCTGCGCGCATTGGCGAAGCGCGTTCCCTCGGCGGCCAGTGCGAACAGGTTCGGCGTCGCCGCGGCGTCCACCATGTCCGGTCGCATGCCGTCGAGTGCGACCATGATGACACGGGTCATCGGGCGTGGCCGGTCAGGCTGGTCTGCTGCGTCATGGTGGCATGTTCCTCGCAATGGAAAGTCCGGCCATCGCATGGTCGCCGCGATGGCCGGATGACAGAGCGATGAAGACGGCGTGTCAGGGCAGGCGGTAGAAGCGCGTCGCCGCGCGCCAGAACAGGTCGGCCTTCTCCTCGGCGCTGGCGCCGGCGGCGATGCGCTTGAAGGCGTTCCAGCCGGCGGCGTAGCCATAGCCGCCCTTGTCCACCGGGAAGTTGCTTTCGAACATGCAGCGGTTGCTGCCGAACAGGTCGATGCAGCTGTCCATCCAGGGCTTCCAGGCTTCCGCCAGCATCGCCGAGGATGGGGCGATCTCGCCCAGTTCCAGGCCAAGGCCAGGCAAGCGCATCCCCAGCCCGCCGACCTTGACCATCACATTCGGGCAGGTGGCGAGGTCGCGCATATTGGCCGACCAGGTCGCGAAGACCTCGTCCCGCCGACCGGCATAACTGCTGATGCCGAGGATGCCGCCGCAATGGTTCAGCACCATCGGCACCCCGGGGAAGGCGCGGGCGAGGGCGGTGAGCTTGGGGATCTGGTGGAAGTACATCCAGGAATCGAAGGACAGGCCGCGCCTGCCCAACTCCGCGATGCCGGCGCGGAAGGCCGTGCTGTCGAGCATGTCCTCGGCCGGGGTATAGGCCGGGTTCAGTACGACCGGATCGGTGTCCCAGGTGGCGATGTGGCGGATGCCGCGGAAGCGGCCATTGCCCGCGGCGAGATGCGCATCCAGCACGGCACCGGCAGCCGCGCCGCGCGTCAGATCCGCAAAGCCGACGATCCCCGCACAGACGCGCACATCACCGTAGATGCCGCTCTCGCACATCGCAGCGACCCCGGCGGCGTATTGCGTCTCGCCGACCGGGCGCAGTTCCTCGGGGCCATCGGCGCGGTGGAAGGCACGCGCCTGCACCAGCACCGTCGCATACACGTCATGGCCGGTGCGGAGATCGGCGAGGATGTCATCGAGCCGATAGCGCCAGCCAGGCCGTTCCCACAAATGGTGATGCGGATCGACGATGCGCTGGCCGGGGTCCAGGATCTCCTCCTGCCGTGCGGCGAGCCAATCCTCGCGGACGGGAATGTAGTGCTGGCTCATGCGGCTCTCCGGGGCGGGTTGAGGCTGGGGCGGGCGTTCAGCGTCGCCGGCTCGAAGCCCGCGAGGCGCTTGTAGCGGGCGGCGATCTCGGCACGTTCCGCCAGCGGCATCACGGCGTCGATGTCGGCGAAGCCCTGCGGTGCGCGTTGTTCCGCAAGGTCGAGCACGATGTCCGGCCCGTCGCCGCGCGTGGCGTGGACCAGCGCGGCGGTGGCTGGGCGGCGGATCGCCTCATAGGCCTCGAGGGCGGCGACCGGGTGTTCGATCGTTGCGATCTGCAACGCCAGCGTCCGCGCATCGATGATTGCCTGCGACGCGCCGTTCGACCCGATCGGATAGAGCGGATGCGCCGCATCGCCGAGCAGCGTCACGCGCCCATGCGTCCAGCGCGGCAGTGGGTCGCGATCAACCATCGGAAATTCGTAGACCGCGTCTGCTGAGCGGATCAGCGCGGGCACGTCGAGCCAGGGGAAGCGCCACGCTTCGAAGGCCGGCAGGAAATCCTCGATCCTGCCGGGGCGGTTCCAATCCTCGCGCCGCCAGGGCTGGTTCGGGTCGGTGCGAAGCTCGGCGATCCAGTTGGTCAGCTTGAGGCCATCCGGCGCGTCGCCGATCGGATAGACGACGAACTTCACCTGGCGACTGCCGATCTGCGCCATGGTCGCCCCGGTGAGGAAGGGTGCGGCGAGGCTGGTGGCCCGCCACAGGATCGCGCCATTCCAGATCGGCGGCCCTTCATTCGGATGGACGATGGCGCGCACGACGGAATGGATGCCGTCGGCCGCGACCAGCACGTCGCCGCGCGCGCTGCGCCCATCCTCGAAGCGCGCGGTCACGCCGGCATCGTCCTGTTCGAAGCCCGTCATGCGGGCGCCGAGCGTGATGCAGGCATCGCCGAGACGTTCGCGCGCCGCTTCCAGCAATGCCAGATGCAGCCGCCCGCGATGGATCGAAACCTGCGGCCAAGTATAGCCGGCTGAGAGCCCTCGCGGTTCCGACCAGATCATCTGGCCGAAGCGGTTCGCATAGGCGAGTTCCCGTGTCGCGACCCCGGCCGCCACGACGCAGTCCTGCAAACCAAGTTCGGTGAGTTCGCGCATCGCATGCGGCAGCACGTTGATGCCGACGCCGAGCGGCCTGATCTCGGGGCTCTGCTCGAAGACCTCGACCGCGATGCCGGCGGCGTGCAGCGACAGCGCGGTCGTCAGCCCGCCAATGCCCCCGCCCGCGACGATGACGCGCATGATCGTTTCCCCTTCCTGCCGGCAGGATAGCGGGCGGCCGGGCCTGGGCAAACCGGGGCCGCGGCGTCAGGCTGCCGGACGAGAAGGAACGGAGGAAACCCATGGGACGCAACGTCCTCATCACCGGGGCGGCGGGTGGGATCGGCCAGGCGATGGTCGCCGCGACGCTCGCTGCCGGCCATGCGGTGGCGGCGCTGGATCGCGACGAGGCGGGCCTGGCTGCCCTGGCCTCGGCGCATCCCGGCACGGCGCTGCACACCATCCGCGGCGATCTCGCCACCGAGCATGGCTGCCTGGCCGCCGTCACCGAAGCGGCCGTCCGCCTCGGCCGTGTCGATGCGGTGGTGAACAATGCGGGCATCGGTGTCTCCAGCCTGCGCCCGGATGCCGAGACGATACTGCCGTCCATCGAGGAACTCGACGCCGCCACCTGGGACCGCTTCTTCGCCATCAATGTCCGCGCGCCGATGCTGCTGTTGCGCGCCGCGCTGCCGATGATGCGCGCGGGCGGCTGGGGCAGGGTGGTGAACAACACCACATCCTTCCGCACCATGCTGCGCGTGATGCCCTATGGCGCGACGAAGGCGGCGCTGGAAGCCGCCTCAGCGGTCTGGGCGACAGAACTCGCCGGCACCGGCGTTACGGTGAATGTGCTGATCCCGGGCGGGCCGACGGATACGCCGTTCATCGGCGCCGGCGCGACCTGGCCGCGCGAGCAGATGCTGCGCCCGGCGGTGATGGGCCCGCCGCTCGCCTGGCTGCTGTCCGATGCGGCGGCCGGGGTCACCGGCCAGCGCATCACCGCCGGGCGCTGGGACGCGGCGGCACCGGAAGCCGCTGCCGCGATGCGCGCGATCGGTTGGCCGGAACTCGGCGCCGACGCGGTGTGGCTGTCAGCTGGGCGCTGAACCGATCTTCGCCGCCACGGCGCGCGCCGCTGCGACCGTGCCATCCGCACCGCCGATATCGGCGGTGCGCAGCCCTTCGGCGAAGGCCGCATCGACTGCCGCATCCAGTTCGGCGGCCGCATCGGCATAGGCCTGGCCGGCACCTTTGTCCGCCAGCCAGTCCAGCATCATCGCGGCGGACAGGATCGTCGCGGTGGGGTTCGCCAACCCCTTGCCGGCGATGTCGGGTGCGGTGCCATGCGCCGGCTGGAACACCGCATGGGTGTCGCCGACATCGGCACTCGGCGCGAAGCCCATGCCGCCGATCAGCCCGGCCGCGAGGTCGGAGAGGATGTCGCCGAACATGTTCTCGGTCGGCAGCACGTCGAAGGCCCAGGGCTTGCGGATCAGGTCGAGCGCCATCGCATCGACGTAATGCGCGCCATGCGCCACGTCCGGGTATGCCGCCGCGATTTCGGCGAAGATGCCGCGCATGAAGGCGAAGGCGCGGAACACGTTGGCCTTGTCCACCAGCGTGACCGTGCCCGGCTTGCCGCGCCGCGCCGCGCGCCGCTGCGCCAGGCCGAAGGAGAAACGCGCCAGCTTCTCGGTGACGGCGCGGGTGATGCGCAGCGTCTCCTCCGCCATGTCATGCGTCACCACGCCGCGGTCGCGGGAGAAGAACAGTCCCTCGGTGCTCTCGCGCACGATGACGAAGTCGATGTCGCGCGCGCGCGGATCGGCCAGCGCGACCGGGACGCCCGGCAGGGCGCGGAACGGCCGTACGCCGGCATACAGGTTCAGTCTGAACCGCAAATCGAGCTGCGGCGCGATCTCGGTGCCGTCATCCGTGCGGATCTCCGGCCAGCCCATGGCGCCGAGCAGGATCGCATCGGCCTTCGCTGCGCTGGCAAAGGTCTCCTCGCTCATCGCCGTGCCGGTGTCGCGGTAGCAGAAGGCGCCGGCGCGCAGCTGTTCGTAGTCGAGGCCGAGGCCGTGGCGCTTCGCCAGCGGTTCCAGCACGGCGAGCGTCGCCGCGGTCACCTCGGTGCCGATGCCATCCCCGGGGAGGACGGCGATGCGATGGGTGTTGGATGGCAAGGGCATGGCGCTTCCTCGGGTTTCTCCCAGCATGGATTTTCCCATGCGTGGCGGTGCGGCGCCAGCCTTCAGCCCCTGGTAAGCATCACGCGGCATGATGGCGCGCCATGCCCCGCGATCCCCTCTCCACACTGGCGAAGCTCCGCGCCATCGACGTCCAGGCCGTGCAGCGCGGCCTGGCGGAGGCGCGTGCCGCGTTCTCGGCGCAGCAACGCGCGACGGAGGCAGCCGAGGCCGTGCTCCACGCCGAACAGCCCGGCAGCCTGCCCTTCACCTACGGGGCCTTCCTCGCCTGTGGCCTGGCAGTGCGTCAGGCGCAGCGCGCGGCGCTGGCCCGCGCCGAGGCCGCGCAGGAGGCCGAGCGCGAGGCCTTGGCCCTGGCGCGCGGCGCCGAGAAGGTGCTGGGCATCCTGCGCGAGCGTCGCGCCGCGCAGCACCGTCGCCTCGCCGCCCGGCGCGAGCAGGCCCGCTTGGAGGATGCCCTGCCGAGGGGATAGATTGGCGCTCCGGAGGAGACGTCATGAACAAGCCCATCGCCCGCCGCGCGCTGCTCGGCGCCGCCAGCCTACCGCTGCTGCCCGTCGTTGCACATGCGCAGTCCGACTGGCCGAACCGCCCCGTGAAGATCATCGTGCCGTTTCCGCCCGGCCAGGCCGCCGATATCCTGACGCGGCTGGTCGCGGACGAACTCTCCAAGCGCTGGCCGCAGCGCGTGGTGGTCGAGAACCGCGGCGGGGGGGCCTCCGTGCCCGCGATGGAAGCCGGCGCACGGTCGCCTGCCGATGGCTACACGCTGATCGCGGGGTCGTCCGGGCCGCTTGGCATCAACCCTTCCGTCCTGCCGCGCCTGCCCTATGACGCGGAGAAGGATTTCGTCGGCATCTCTAACGTCGCGATGGTGCCGCTGCTGATCGTCGCCCACCCCTCGCTGCCTTACAACACGATGCAGGAGGTGGCGGCCGCGGCGCGTGCGGAACCCGGGGCGCTGAACATGGCATCCGCCGGGCCGGCGACGAGCCAGCACATGGCGGCCGAATTGCTGATGCTGCGCGCCAATATCCGCTTCAACATCGTGCACTACCGCGGCAGCGGGCCGGGGGTCGCCGACCTCATCGCCGGCAATGTGAAGCTGATGACGGATTCCGTCGCGTCCTCCCTGCCGCATATCCGCGACGGGCGGGTGAAGCCGATCGCGCTGTGTTCCGCGACCCGCGTGCCGCAGTTGCCGGAGGTGCCGACCATCGCCGAGACGCTGGTGCCCGGTTACGCCGCCGCGGGCTGGAGCGCGCTGGTGGCGCCCGCCGGCACCCCGGCGGATGTCGTGCGCAAGATCAACGCCGATGTGGTCGCGGTGCTGCGGGACCCGGCGATCAGCGGGCGCATCACCCAGATGGGCGCGGTGGCCGACCCGCAGACGCCGGAGGAATGCGCGGCGTTCATCCGGTCCGAGATCGCGAAGTGGCGTGAGGTGGCCCAGGCGGCGAATGTGCGGCTGGAAGGGTGAGCCGATGGGGCGGCGCCGCTGACGGCGAGCCCTCGCTTCCGCCCTCTCCAAGGGCAGTGCCTCATCTGCGCGACGGTAAGACGGAGGAATTGGAGGGGCTTTGCCCCTCCAAGCCACCCCACCAAAGGCCAACGGGCCTTTGGAATGCGGGGTTTTGGTGTTGGGCAGGCAGGGAGTTCTGTCGCTTGGGCTCGGGCGTCGGGCGCAGCGCCAAGTGACGGTTTCCAAAGGCCCACTGGCCTTTGGTGGGATGAGGTTTGGAGAGGGACAAAGCCCCTCTCCGAGACACTGCCGCACCGTAACGTCGCGCATATGGGGCGGTGTCCTCGCGCGGGGTTCAGGACGGCCAGGGGCGTCGGCGGTGATGCCGATCCGTCGTGATCGACCCGCTCAGACGGTCCCGGAGGTCGACCTGGGATCGTCGCTCGACGGGCCGCCAACGCGGGCTTCATCCAGGGCCAGGAGGATCATCAGGATCAACTCCTGCTGGATGGCGAGGAAGTTCGCCTCCTGGGAGGTCAGGATCTGCGCGGCGATGTCGATTTCGAGCGACGTGTCCGTTACCCCGACCAGTCGAACGCGAGGCCAGCCCGGTAGATTGGCGACGCTGTCATGCGCCTCCAGCTTCGCCTGAAGATCCGCCAGCAGGGCCAGCAGCCTGGTGCGCTCGGTGTGGCGCGCCACGCCGATGCGATGCTGGAAGGTCCATCGTTCGCGTGCGGACAGGTTGGTGACATGGGTCTTCGCCAGGTCGGCATTCGGGACGGTCGTGACGCGGCCATCGCTGGCGCGGATCCGGCTCGATCGCGGCCCGATGGAGATCACTTGCCCGGTCGCGCTGCCAAACGCGATGCTGTCGCCTACCCGAAAGGGGCGATCGGCGAAGATGGAGACGCCGCCATAGAGGTTCTCGACCGTGGACTGCGCCGCGAGGGCCAGCGCGACACCGCCGATCGAGACCCCGGCGAGCAGCCCAAGCGCCGGGATGCCGATGTCGTTTGCACCCAGCATGAGAAGGCCGCCCGCGGAAAACAGTGACCCGACGCGTGCGACGAGACGCATCAGGTTCGCATCGTAGACGTCGTTGGAGAACAGCGGCGAGGCGACCACCGCCTCGGCCAGCAGCCACCAGGCGAGCCAGGCCGCCCAAGCGGCGGCGATGTAGAGAATGATGACCACCGACAGCATCCCCGCATCGGCGACGATGCCGGTCGGGATGATTTCGAGCAACACGAAGGAATAGGTCAGCCCGGCCAGGATGGCCATCAGGATGGGGGTGGTCAGGGAGACGGCATTGGCCTTCCACGGCGACAGCGTCGCGCTCAACCGCCGCATGTAGCGCCACCACACGCTGGTGGCGCCGAGCGTGACCAGGAACGCCAGCAGGGTGGCGAGCGTCTTCCAAAGCGGCGTCTCGTCAATGGTGACCTGCAGGAATGCAGGGATCGAACGGGTTGGCAGATGCGTCAGAAGCGGTCCCGTCGCAGTCCGCTGCAGGCTGCGCCAGCTTGGCAGGCCGGTGTCGCGGATCGGCGGCTCGTCGATGATCTCGGCATGCCAGCGCGGCAGGTTGGCGAGGGTATAGGCGGAAAACACATAGTCGCCGGCGCGCGCGCCGTCGGTCAGGCGAACGAGGCGGATTTCCGTCCCCGGCAGGGTCCAATGGGCGGGCGTCCCGCTCGATACCGCGGGACCCGTATACTCGGGCAGCCTGTTCAGGATGTCCGCGAGATAGGCGACGCCCGTCGCGGCGTGCTTCAGCCGCGTCGCCGCAGGCACTTCGCGCAGGTCGAACACCGCTGTGCCGAGGCGAAGATTGGCGCGCGCCACCGCGATCTCATTCGCATAGGTCGGATTCCGCTGATAGGTGCGGAACAAGCTCTCGATGCGCCGCGTCTCCGCCAGGAAGGAACGATAGGTGGCGACCGGGTTCGAGGTGTCGAGCTCGGACTGCAATCCCGTCGCCGAGGCGGAACGGCACGCGATCAGGCAGGCGATGAGCGCCATCAGTAGGTGGAGTCGCCGCATCCGCCCCGATCCGTCAAGCCATCGCCCGACCCTAGCACAACGGTGCCGTCCCTGCTGCACTCTTGCCATCGGCGTAGGATGTGTGGGGCAAGGTCCACCGGGCGCTCGCCGGTGATGGATCCCACCGCCCGACGCCGCTGGGCAGGGACGCCTGTTGCGGCCCTCAGTCGAGAATGGGCTCATACCCCAGCCCGGGCGCCTCCGGCACCGCGATCATCCCACCCTTTGGCACCAACGCATCCCCATAGGGCGCGCGCAGCAGGTCGGCGAAGTAGATCTCGATCGGCTCGGCTTCCTCTGTCGCCGCCAGGAAATGCAGCGTCGCCAGCAGCCCCGGGCCGAAATACGGGCAATGCGGTACCAGCCGCACACCGGCTTCGCGTGCGAGTTCCGCGATCTCCAGCATCGCCGACATGCCTCCGATCTTGGTGATCGAAGGCTGTGCGACATCGACCGCGCGGGTTTCGAAGGTGCGGCAGAAATCCTCCACCGTGCCGTTGCACTCGCCTGCCGAGATCGGCGTCGCCGCCGCCGCGCGGATGCGCGCGATGGCAGGGATGTCCTCTGGCGGCCAGATCGGCTCCTCGACCCAGCCGATGTTGAGTCCGGCGACATCCTCGCAGAACTGCACCGCCTCGGCCTCGGTGTCCCAGACGCAGTTGATGTCGAGCATCAGAGGGATTTCGCGCGGGGCGGCGTCGCGCGCGGCGCGGATGCAGCGCAGGTCGAATTCATGCAGCTTGATGTGGCGGTAGCCGCGCGCCACGGCCTCCGTCACGTTACGCGCGACATCGTCGGGCGCGCCATAGCGCAACAGGGACGCATAAGCCGGCACCTCGCGCCGCGCGGCGTTGCCCAGCAGCGCATGCAGCGGCTTGCCCGCGGCCTTCGCGCGGATGTCCCACAACGCGATGTCGATCGCCGACAGGCCGAAGGTGACCGGCCCGTTGCGCCCGAAATTGTGGAAGCGGCGCGCCAGCATGCGCATCAGCGCGGCGATGTCGCGCACGTCCTGGCCGATGCAGGCCGGGCCGATCAGCCGGTCGATCGCATCCTTCGTCGTATCCACCAGCGTGAAGCCGAAGCCCTCGCCCCAGCCATGGATGCCGGCATCGGTCTCGACGCGCACCAGCAGCGTGTCCATCGCCTTGAGGTGCAGGTTGCCGCCCACCCCGCCGGCGCTCGCGCCATAGGTGAAGTCGGTGCGGTGGTGATGGGTGGTGACCCGGGTGATCTTCATCGGCATTTCCTTTCGCGCGCGGCGCGTTGGGTCGATACTGCCCGCAAGGCCGGGCGAGCAGAAGCCGGGCGCGGGAGGTCGCGATGGATGAACGCGCGGGGTGGGAGGCGGTGGGCGACTGGTATCATGCCTGGTTCACCGGAACGGTGCTCACCGCGGTGTCGCGCCGCGGACCTGCCGATGCCGCCGAACTGGTCTTCCGCGTGTTCCGCCGCCAGCAGCAGCAGACCTTCCTGGCCGGGCTGGCGAAGCTCGGCATCGACCACCTGCCACCGGCGGTGGCCGCGGCACGGTATCACTATCTGTCGAACTTCATCGGCGGCGTCGGCGTCGAATATGTCGAGGAGAGTCCGCGCAAGGCATGGATCCGCTATCCGCCGCCGCGCTGGATCTGGCCCGGTACGACGATCTGCGGCATCCCTTCGGAGGTGAATGCCGCCATGCTGCGCGGCTGGCACGCGAATAATGGCGTGTTGCTGGGCCGGCTTGGCCTGGGTTTCGTCTGCACCGGGCAGACGGTGGACGGCGATCCGGGGCTCGAGGGCTACTACGTCGAGCACGACCGCGACCTCGACGAACAGGAACGGCTGCGCTTCACGCGGGACGAACGCATGCCGCGCTTCGATCCGGCGAAGGCGCCCAAGCTGCCGGTGCTGGATTGGCCGGTGGAGCGCATCGCCAAGGCGAAGCGCGCTTACGCGATGGAATACGCCCGCACCGTGATGCAGGAAGCGGTCGCGCTATGGGGTGCGGGACCGGGAGGCGCGTTGCTCGGCCACGCGGCGCGCCTTGTCGGCATGCAGCATGTCCATGCGACGGCCGCGGCGCTGGGCGCGACCGACTTTCCGGACTTCATGGTCGCGATGGCGGCGGCGGAAGGCGATGTGGCGCACGCCGCACGGCAACGCGACGGCAGCGCGACTATCACGCGCGGGGCGCTGCCGCTGTTCCGCGGCCTGGCCGCCGACGACCCGGCAATGCAGGCCGCCTGGAACGAATTGATGGTCGGCGCGCTGGCGGCCTGGGATCGCTTTACCCGGCTGGAGCGAATGGGCCCGTTGGAATGGCGACTGGCGCCGGTCGAGGCCTGACGCCCGCCCGCCTCACGCCGCCGCCGCGTTGATCCTGAGCAGGCTCTCATCCCGTCCCAGCGCCCACAGGACCGAATTGATCGGCGGGCTGGTCGTGCTGCCCGACAGCGCGGCGCGCAGCGGCTGGGCCACCTGGCCCAACTTCACGCCCTTCACCTCGGCATAGTCGCGCAGCCACTGCTCCAGATCCGCCTTCTCCCACGGCGCGTCGGACAGGAACTCCGCCAGGTCCGCGAGCCGCGCCTTGGCCTCCGGCGTCAGCAGCGCGAGCGCCTTCGCCTCCATCGGCGGCGGGCCTTCATGCACGGCGAAGGCGGACGCCCCGGCCAGTTCCTCCAGCGTGCGGGACCGTTCCTTCAGGTCCGGCATCAGAATCTCCACCCGCTCCGCGCCATCCGTGCCGAACAGCACGCCGCGCTGGGCCAGGATGGTCAGCACCTCCTTCGCCAGCCGCGCATCGTCGGCCTGGCGCAGATAGACGCCGTTGAGATGCGTGAGCTTCGCATAGTCCATGCGCGACGCGGAACGACCGACATCCTTGATGTCGAACAGCGCGACCGCGCGGTCGTGGGGGACGATCTCCTCGTCGCCATGGCCCCAGCCGAGGCGCAGCAGGTAGTTGTTCACGGCTTCCGGCAGATACCCCTGGTCGCGGAAATCCAGCACCGAGACCGCGCCATGCCGCTTCGACAATTTCGCCCCGTCGGCGCCGTGGATCAGCGGGATATGCGCGAAATACGGCCGGTGCCAGCCCATCGCGTCATAGACCATGCATTGGCGGAAAGTGTTGGTCAGGTGGTCGTCGCCACGGATGACGTGGGTGATCGCCATGTCGTGGTCGTCCACCACCACCGCATGCAGATAGGTCGGCGTGCCGTCCGACCGCAGGATGATCATGTCGTCCAGCTCGGCATTGCCGACGCGGACCTCGCCCTGCACCAAATCCTTCACCACGGTTTCGCCTTCCAGCGGCGCCTTGATGCGGATGACGTAGGGCTTGCCCTCCTGCTCCGGGCCGGGCTCGCGGTCGCGCCAGCGACGGTCATAGCGCGGCGGGCGGCCCTCGGCCGTGGCGCGCTCGCGCATCTCGGCCAGTTCCTCGGGCGTCGCCCAGCAGCGATAGGCCTTGCCCATGGCCAGCAGGGCGCGGGCGATCTCGGCATGGCGTGCCTCGCGCGCCGCCTGGAACACCGGTGCCTCATCCGGTGACAGGCCGAGCCAGGCGAGGCTTTCGAGGATCTGGTCCACCGCCGCCTGGGTGGAGCGTTCCTTGTCCGTGTCCTCGATGCGCAGCAGGTAGGCGCCGCCGTGGTGGCGGGCGAAGAGGTAGTTGAACAGCGCGGTGCGCGCCCCGCCGATATGCAGGTATCCGGTGGGGGAGGGGGCGAAGCGGGTGCGGACGGTCATGTCACCTGGGCTCGGACGCGAAGGCGCCCCTTAGACCAGATCGGCCCGCCGGGGTGAACCCGTGGCGGTGCAAACCACTCCCGCGCCGGGGATGGCGGGCGTAGGATGAACTCATAAGTTGTGGAACTCGCCCCTGTTTAACGCCTTCGCGCGCATATCGTCGGGCCTGGCGCCGATCGTGCCTGACTGGACCCAGTCAGCCACGTGAAGATCCTCGCGCATATGGATGGCCAGGGCGGCCTGCGTGAGCGCGGTCGAGCGCAGGCCGCCCTGGCCATGAATCGGCTGCGCCGGCTGGCCGCCGCCGCCGGGGTGTTGCTGGCCGGTGAACGCGGCCGGCTCACCCCCTGGCTGGCGGTGGCGATGGGGGCGGGGGTACTCGTCTATTTCGCGCTGCGGGAGGAGCCGTCCGGCTGGACCCTGGCGCTGTCCCCGGCGCTGATCCTGCTGGCGATGCTGGTGGCCCGACGGGCGCCCCATGCGGGTTGGGTGATCGGCCTGGCGGGGGCGGGCGCCCTCGGCTTTTCGGCCGCCGCCTGGCACGCCGCGCAGGCGCCACCGCTGGCCACGCCGCCCGTCCGGGCGGTGATCGTGACCGGCATCGTTCAGGATGTGGACCTGCTGCCGGAGGGCCGCCGCCTGACCCTCGCCGAGGTCCGGTTCGCGCCCGACGATCCCATCCAGCCGCGAAGCATCCGCCTGCGCCTGCGCGCCAACGACCCGGCGCGGCCGGAACCCGGGGACCGCGTCAGCGTCCGCGCCCTGGTCCGCCCCCCCTCCGCCCCGGCCTTTCCCGGCGCCTGGGATTTCCAGCGCTCGGCCTTCTTCGCCGGGCAGGGTGGGTCGGGCTTCGCCATCGGCCCGTCCGAGGTCACCCCCGCCGCCGGCAGCGGTCGCCCGCTGTCGGGCCTGCGGACGACGCTGGAAGGGCGCGTCGCCGCGGTGGTGCCCGGTGCCGCGGGGGCCGTCGCCGCTGCGCTGCTGACCGGCGGGCAGAGTGCCATCCCGCGTCCCGACCTCGCCGCCATGCGCGATTCCGGCCTCGCCCACCTGCTGTCGGTGTCCGGCCTGCATATCGCCATCGTGATGGGCGTGACTTTCTGGGTGGTGCGGCTGCTGATCGCCTGCTGGCGCTGGCTGGCGCTGCGGGTGGACGGCAAGGCGTGGGCCGGCGTTGCCGCCCTGGTCGCCGGCGGCTTCTACATGCTGCTGACCGGGTCGCAGGTGCCGATGCAGCGGTCCTTCGCCACCGCCGTGCTGGTGACGCTGGCGCTGCTGACCGGGCGGCAGGCGGTGTCGATGCGCAGCCTCGCCCTGGCAGCGGCGGCGGTCATGCTGCTGTCGCCCGATGCGTTGCTCGGCCCGTCCTTCCAGATGTCGTTCGCCGCGGTACTCGCGCTGATCGCGGGGTGGGAGGCGCTGAAGGGCCCGATGGCGCGGCTGCGCGGCGATGGCACCTGGTGGCGCCAGGGCATGGTCTTCGCGGTGGGGCTGGTCGGCACATCGGTGCTGGCCGGTCTCGCCACGGCGCCCTTCGGGCTCGCGCATTTCGGCCGGCTGCAATGGTATGGCGTGGCGGCGAACGCGGTGGCGGTGCCGCTCACCTCGGTGCTGGTCATGCCGGCCGGGATGGTCGCCGCCGCACTGATGCCGTTCGGACTGGAAGGCCCGGCACTGACGGTGATGGGCTGGGGCTGCGAGGCCGTGCTGATGGTAGCGCGAGAGGTCGCCTCCTGGCCCGGTGCCGCGCAGACGGCGCGGCCCATCCCGTCCTGGGGCCTCGCCTGCACCGGTTTCGGCCTGGTCTGGCTGTGCCTGTGGCGGCTGCGCTGGCGCTGGCTCGGCGTGCCGCTGCTGGCGCTCGGGCTGGCCAGCCCGGCGCTGCACCGGCCGCCGGACCTGTTCGTCTCGGGCGATGCGCGGCTGGTCGGCGTGGTGGCCGGCGGGCAGATGTGGCTGCAGCGGCAATCGGGGGCTTCCGCCCTGACCCGTGAATCCTGGCTGCGCGCCCATGGATTGCGGGAGGCGCAAGCGCTGCCGCCGCAGGGCGGGGTGGCCGGTGGGGCGGTGGCCTGCACGCCCGGCGCCTGCCTGCTGCGCCCGCTGCCCGATGGGCCGGAGGCGCTGCTGCTGCGCGGCGGCGCGGCGGACGACGCCTGCGGCCGCGTCGCCCTTGTCGTCTCAGCCGAGCCGCTGCGTGGGCGATGTGCGGGCAGCCAAGTGATCGACCGCTTCAGTGTCTGGCGTAACGGCCCGCATGCCGCCTGGTTCCAGGCAGATGGCGTGCGCGTGATGTCGGACCGCGCCTGGCGCGGCGCGCGGCCCTGGGTGCCGCCCCCGCCCGTGCCGCGCGGGCAGGACGCATTGCCCCCCGCACCGATCGAATAGGCCGCGCGGCCTTGCCCAGCCCGGCGGGGCGCGCGCGTGCCGCGGCTACGGGATGAACCAGCCGCCGACGGCCGCGGTGCTCGACTGGAGCAGGATGGCGAAGTCCGCCGTGCCGTTGCCATCCACATCGCCCGCGGCAAGATAGAAATTGCCCCCCAGCGATTCCACCCGCAGATCGCCTGCCGCGCCGCCCGGCGTGAAGGCCGCGCCGCGATAGGTGAAGCCCTGGTCGCCGGCGAGGTTCGCATTGGCATCGATCAGGCTGAGATCGATCCGGTCGCCCTCGGTCACGAAGTTGAAGTCGGTGATGACATCGGGCGTCGCCACCGTGCTGTCGGCCACGGTCAGGAAGCGGAACCGGTCGGCGGCACCGCCGCCGGTCAGGAAATCCTGCCCCGTGCCGCCGATCAGGAAATCGACCCCGCCGCCGCCATCGATGGTGTCGCTGCCCGCGCCGCCATTGAGGATGTTGCCCGCCGCATTGCCGATGAGGGTGTTGGCGAGGCCGTTGCCGGTGCCGTTGGTGGCGGTGCCGGTCAGCACCAGGGTCTCGATGTTCGCGGCGAGGACGAAGGCGCCGCTCGACGATTGCACGGTGTCGATGCCCTGGTTCAGCGCCTCGACCACCACATCCCCGGTGGTGACGACATACAGGTCGTCGTTCAGGCCGCCGACCAGCCGGTCGATGCCGGCCCCGCCATCGAGCGTGTCGTTGCCGGCGAGGCCGCTCAGCGTATCGGCCCCGCTGCTGCCGGTCATGGCATTGGCCAGCGTATTGCCGATGAAATTATGCGCGATGGTGGTGGTCGCGACGATGTTCTCGACATTGACGGCGAGGGTGCGCGCGGCGAGGCCGGTCAGCACGGTGTCGATGCCCTGGTTCGCCAGTTCCACCGTGGTGTCGAGCGCGGCATCGACGATGTAGGTGTCGTTGTCGGCGCCGCCGACCATGCGGTCGTTGCCGGTGCCGCCATCGAGCGTGTCGGCGCCGGCGCGGCCCTCGATGGTGTCGTTGCCCTCCGCGCCATCGAGGATATTGGCCAGCGCGCTGCCGCGCAGGATGTCGCCCGCCGTGCTGCCGATGGCGTGCTCGAAGCCGATGATGGTGTCGATCGCGCCGCCGTAGTCGGTCGCGCGCAGGGTGACCAGGTCAACGGTGACGCCCTGCACGGGCAGCCGGTCCCCGGCCTCGTTCGCCGTGAACTGCGTGCCGTCGGGCGAGAAGCCCAGCGAGTAGGAGACGGTGTCCTCGCCCAGGCCCGCATTGACGAAATCCGCGCCGCCCGCCGGGCCGATCAGGTTGCCCGCGGTGCTGCCGTAGATGCTGTCGTCGCCGAAACTGGCGGAGACACCTTCGAAGCCGATGATGGTGTCGACGGCGCCGCCCGTGTCGCGCGCGCGGCCGGTCGCGAGGTTGACCGACACGCCGCCGACATCGGTGCCGCCATAGCCGACGATGTCGAAGCCGAGGCCGGCATTGATGCTGTCGGCGCCCTCCGACGGGTTGAACCACTCGCTGTTGGCGGTGCCGATCACGGTGTCGGCGAAATTGCCGAACAGGCTGACGCCGCGGATGTTGTTCAGCGTGTCGATGCCGCCGCGCCCGTCATTGGCGGTGCCGGTGCCGAGGTTGATCGACAGCCCCACCGTCTGGTCGGCGTAGTCGGCGAGCACGAACTGGCCGCCGATGCCCACCAGCGTGTCGTTGCCGCCGCCGCCGCGCAGCAGGCTTGTCGTACGGCCAAGCTGCGCCACGCCGGTCAGCCGGTCGGCGAAGTTGCTGCCGATGACGTTCTCGATCGAGATCAGCTTGTCGGTGCCGCCTTCGCCATCCGACGCGGTGCCGCTGGTCAGGTTGACCGTCACGCCGGCGGTGGCGTTCTGGTATTCGGCATGGTCGCTGCCAAGGCCGCCATCCAGCGTGTCGTCGCCCCCGCGTCCGCGGAAGCGGTTCGTCTCCGCGCCGCCCAGCATCGAATCGGCCAGCGCGGTGCCGGTGATGCGCTCGATGCTGATCAGCGTGTCGGTGCCGCCCCAGGCGTCGGTGGCCACGCCGGTCACCAGGTTGACGACGACGCCCTGTGTGCCCGCCGGGACATTGCCGGCGGTGAACTGAAAGCCGACGCGGTCCTGGCCGCTGCCGCCATCGATCGTGTCGTTGCCGTTGAAGGCGTAGAAGTTCTCGTCGATGCCCGACCCGGTCAGCGTGTCGTTGCCTGTGGTGCCCCAGATCTCCTCGATGCTGGTGAGCGTATCGGTGCCGCCCTCGCCATCCTGGGCGCGGCCGATCGCGAGGTTCACGCTGACCGCGCCGGTCGCCTGGCTGTAGTCGGCGATGTCGAAGCCGTCGCGGCCGTCGAGGTAGTCGTTGCCGCCGCGGCCGCGGAAGCGGTCGATCTCGGCGCTGCCCAGCAGCGTGTCGCCGAGGATCGAGCCGCGCACGGCGTAGAAATTGGAGATGGTGTCGATTCCGCCGAGCCCATCCGTCGCGCGCCCGAGCGTGAGGTCGACCGACACGCCCGAGGTGACGGCCGAACTGCGGTAGTCGAGGAACAGCGAGGTGTTCGGCGCCGCCGTGCCGGTGAGGATGTCGTTGCCGCCATTGCCGCGGACATTGAAGCCCAGCACCGTGTTGACCGAGGCGATGGTGATGGTGTCGTCGGCCGAGGAGCCGTTGATCTGCTCGAAATTGGTGAAGGTGTCGTTGCCCTGCGTCAACACCAGCGGCGCGGGCGCGGAGGTCCCGGTATTGACGCCGCCGACATTGGTAACCGTGACGGACACGCCGCCGGCCGTGCTGTCGGAATTGAAACTGACCAGGTCGAAGCCGGCGCCGCCATCCATGACGTCGTTGCCGGCGCCGCCATACAGTTCGTCATCGCCGGCATCGCCGAACAGGTAGTCATCGTCGTTGCCGCCGAACAGGCTGTCCCCGCCATTACCGCCGCGCAGCGTGTCGAGCCCGCTGCCGCCGGAGATGTAGTCGTTGCCGTCGAGGGCGATGACGCTGTCATTGCCCCCTGTCGTCAGCGGCCCGAAGGAGGAAGTCGTGGTGGTGACCGTGTCGTTGCCGTTGGTGCCGGTGATGATGGCCATGGGACCGAACCTCCGCGTTTCGCGGACATCATTCCCCAATCGTCACGGTGTGCGCCACGACGCGTCCGGCGCATGAATGTTTTGTAATGCTATCTATGCGTGTGGAAGGAAGCGCGGCGTCAATATCGCCGCAGCAGCCCCACCAGCCGGCCCTGCACCCGCACCCGGTCCGGCCCGAAGATGCGCGTTTCATGCCGCGGGTTGGCCGGTTCCAGGGCGATCGAATTGCCGCGCCGGCGGATGCGCTTCAGCGTCACCTCGTTCTCATCCACCAGCGCGACCACGATGGACCCGTTCTCGGCCGTCTCGGCGCGATGGATGATGACCGTGTCGCCATCGAGGATGCCGGCATCGATCATGGAATCGCCGGCGACCTCCAGCGCGTAGTGGTCGCCGCTGCCGATCAGCGCGGCGGGAACGTCCACGCTCGCACCATTGTCTCGCAGCGCCTCGATCGGCAGGCCGGCGGCGATGCGACCGTAAAGCGGCAGGGTGACCGGTGCGCTCTCATGCGTCTCGACCGCCGGGCGGGCCGGCGGTTGGGCGCCGAACGGGCCGCGGATGACATTGGGGCCGAGCGGCGCCTCGGGCGCCTTGGGCGCCGTGCGGCTGGGGCGCGGGGCGAGGTTCTCGGGCAGGCGGATCACTTCGAGCGCGCGGGCGCGATGGGCGCGGCGGCGCAGGAAGCCGCGTTCCTCCAGGGCAGTGATCAGCCTGTGGATACCTGACTTCGACTTGAGGTTCAGCGCCCCCTTCATTTCTTCGAAGGAGGGGGAGAAGCCTGTCTCGCGCAGGTGGCGGTCGATGAACATGAGCAGCTCGTGCTGCTTGCGCGTGAGCATTCCTGCTCTCCTCCTGGCGCCGGGCCGTGCGACTCGGTCGGAACAAATGGGCAACGTCAGCGTTGTTCTATTTAGGTTCCGGAGTCACAGTCAATTGCTTTCGCTTGTGGATGACTCTGTGGATGGATCCGGCGGCCACGGCCTCGCCTCCGGCCGCGGCGGCTGGCAATGATGCCCGCCATGGCCCCATGCGACCTGTCCGTCCTGATCGCGGCCCACCGCCTGCGCGGCGAGGTGCCCGTCGCCGTCGCCTCGGTGTTCGCGCGTGCCGCGGGGGCCGTGGTGGAGGTGGTGGTCGCCTCCGATGACGGCACCGACTATGCCGAGGTGCTGCCGCCGGATCCGCGCCTGCGCTTCGCCCCGATCGGCCCGGTGGCGAGCGGTGCCCATGCCGCGCGCAACCGGGCGCTGGCCTTGGCCCGCGGCGCCCATGTGCTGATGCTCGATGGCGACGACGCGCTGGAAGGTCCGGTGGATGCCATCGCCCGCGCCCTTGGCGCGATCGGCACCGCCGGCGCCATCCTGGTGCCGACCATTGTGCGCGATGCGGCAGGCGAGGCGATGCGGCGCATCCCGGCCCTGGGCACGCAGCGCTTCGGCTTCGGCGACTGGGCCTCGGCCTTCACCTCGCTGCATCTGTTGACACGGCGGGACCTGGCGCCGCCATTCCTGCCATTCCGGCTGATCGACGACGTGATGTTCGACCTGTCGGTGCTGGCGGCCGTGGGCGGGGCGGTGCCGGTCGCCGACGGGCTCGCCTATCGCTACCAATTGCGTGCCGGCCAGGCGACCGACACGCAAGGCGGCCGCTTCGATGCGGAATATGCGCGCGCGCTCGGCCTGATCGCCGCGGATGGTGCGGGGTTCGGCCGCCATGCCGGGGATGCGGCGGCCGTCCTTCGGCGATGGCGGGCGATGAACCGCCTGGCCGGCGGCGGCGGGTCGCGGCCCGGCCTTGGTGACTACCACCGGACCGTGGCCGCCTACCTCGCCGGCGCATGGCCGGCTGGACGGCGATGCTAAAGCGTGATGACCGCAGGTGCGAATGCACCGAAGGTCTGAATCACGCCCTAAAGCTGGCGAGCGAGCTTGCGCGCCAGCAGCAGCCCGATCCCGCCCCCGGCCGGTGCCGCGGGCAGTGCCAGCGCCCAGCCGGCATGGTTGCCGGCCAGCACCAGCGCCAGCCCGGCATACAACAGCAGCCCGCCGACCAGGCTGCCGACCACGCCCGCCGTCAGGCCGAGCACGAGGATGTCCGAACGCGATACCATGGCGCAGCGTGGTGGCGCGGCCGGCGGTGTTTGACAAGCCCCGCCCAGGCACCTAAGGGACCGCCACCTTCCGGGAACGTGGACGGACCTTCGGGGTCCGCGCCCGCCGCCGCCCAATCGGGGCGGGGGCCTACCGGGACAACAGCCCCTCGGGGCACAGCGAAGAAGGCCCGACCGTCTAACGCGGCGGGACGCAGCGCATGACCAAGCGCGCCGAATCCAAGTACAAGATCAATCGCCGCCTCGGCGTCAACCTGTGGGGCCGCGCCAAGTCCCCGATCGCCAAGCGCGAATACGGCCCCGGCCAGCACGGCCAGCGCCGCAAGCAGAAGCCGACCGACTTCGGCGTGCAGCTGATGGCGAAGCAGAAGCTCAAGGGCTACTATGGCAACATCGGCGAGAAGCAGTTCCGCAAGTACTACGAGGAAGCCGTGCGCCGGAAGGGCGACACCTCGGAGAACCTGATCGAGCTGCTGGAGCGTCGCCTCGACGCGGTGATCTACCGCATGAAGCTGGCGGTCACGCCGTTCGCCGCGCGCCAGTTCGTCAACCACGGCCACATCACCGTGAACGGCAAGCGCGTGAACATCCCCTCCTACCTGGTCAAGGACGGCGACCAGATCGAGGTGAAGGAAAAGTCGAAGCAGCTGGTGGCCGTGCTCGACGCCGCGCAGTCCGCCGAGCGCGACGTGCCGGAATATGTCGAGATCGACCACCGTGCGATGCGCGGCAAGTTCCTGCGCGCGCCGAAGCTGTCCGACGTGCCTTATCCGGTCCAGATGGAACCGAACCTGGTCGTCGAATTCTACAGCCGCTGATCCGGCTTCGGCCGGCCAGCCGCCGGCCGACCCACGTTGCACGCGCGCCGAGGCATCCGCCTCGGCGCGCGTTGCGTTTGCGGGACGGGTAGCCAGCCACCATCCCGGGTGGCAAAGATGCGCCGCTGGGCTTCCATCACGAAAACGACAGGCGGTATCCGCTGATGCAGGCCGTATCCGAGAACGAGGCGACCGGCGCGCCGCAGTTCACCGTGGATTGGTTCAGCCGGTCCATTCCGGCCTGGAAGCACCTGTTCCCGCGGGTCATGCCGCGGCCTGCGCGAATCCTCGAGATCGGCGCCTTCGAAGGCCGCTCCACCTGCTTCATGCTCGAACACATCCTGCCGGCGGATCTCGACGGGGAAATCCACTGCGTCGACACCTGGGAAGGCGGCGTGGAACATGGCGGCATCGCGATGAATGCCGTGTTCGACCGCTTCCGCGCCAATGTCGGCGCCACCGTGAAGCGGTTTCCCCGGCACAAGGTCATCCTGCACCGCAACCTCTCGTCGCTCGCACTGCGCGCCCTGCATGCCAAGGGCCATGGCGGCACCTTCGACTTCGTCTATGTCGATGGCTCCCACCAGGCGGCCGACGTGCTCGAGGACTTGGTGCTGTCCTTTCCGCTGCTGCGCAACGGCGGGCTGATGATCTGCGACGACTACATCTGGCAGCGCCAGCGCCCGGGAGAGGAGGACATCCTCGACACTCCCAAACTGGCGATCGACGCCTTCACCAACATCTTCCGCCGGCGCATCCGCTTCATCGACTGGCCCTCGACCTACCAGGCCGCCTTCCTCAAGACCGTCTGACACCGACGGCGGCTCGCTGCCCTGCTCGACCAGCCCGGGGCCCGGCGCGGCGGCCATGCCCCTCCGGCGTCGCCCCGGTCGCGCGTTGTATGGCTGGTGATACCCACGGCACGCGTTCCGGGTTCGTGCCGGGGCCTTGCATGCGCCCTGACTGTCCTCCGGCAACACGCCCCTCGCATGCCTCCGGCACGACGCCGAGGCCGCGCATGCCTTCGGCATGATCCGTCCAATGCCACGCACAGGCGGACGCCAGCGGCTGTCGGCATGACGCCGCCGGCCGCGCCGGGACGCGGTGCCCGTGTGCGCGCCCGGATCGCGGGGCCGTCCCGGCCTGCGGGCGAAGGGCTCCGGTCGCCATTCGCGGCCATCTCCGCTTCGGGGAGGATCATCTCTCATTGTTCGTGTGAGGGGATTGGATTTTCGTGATGAAAACCAATTGCAGAAAACTTCTCTCTCCTGATAACGTCCGACGTCGTCATCTTGCTCATCGGGATTCCACCCATGAACGTCATTGCCGGGCGCAGCGCCCTCCTCGCCATGGCCGATGGCATTTCTGCCGCGCTGCATGCGGTCCAGGGTGACCCTTCCGCCGCCGTGGCCGAGGTGCTGGGCCAGTTCGCCGTCGATCCCCTGCTGCTGCTCGGCCGCGACTGCCCCGGCCGCGCCGAGACCTATGTGCGGCATTTGCTGCACGAGGATGCCGAAGACGGCTGGGCGGTCGCCGCCCTGGTCTGGCGTCCCGGACAGATGTCCCCGGTGCATGCGCACAACGCCTGGTGCGCCGTCGGCGTCCATCGCGGCGTGCTGACCGAGACCTTCTACGAAGCGCCCGCGCAGGATGGCGCGCCGCCGTCGCTGTCCGGCATCGCCCTGCGCCGGCCCGGCGATGTCACCTTCGGGCCCGCGCGTGCCGATGCGATCCATCGCCTGGCCAATCTCGGCACCGAGACGGCGATCTCCATCCATGCCTATGGGCTGCCCTACGGGCGCTTCTGCACTGACCTCAACCGTCTCTTTGGCTGACGGCAGGCGCTGACGCTTCGGCTGGCGCAGGCCCCGCCCCGGCGCGATTCCCAGGCGAAGACGCCCGCCTTGCCATGGCTGGCGCGGCCGCGCAGCCCCGGGCAGATCGCTTGGGCCGCCGCTCCCTTTGCCATCGTGCCGGATCCGTGCGTGCGACGTCGCGCCGCCCGCGGTCGCCGACTGCAGGCGGGCCGGTGGCGGCCGGGTGGCCGCTGGCATGACTGATCCGCGCCGGCACGCCGTATCGCACCGCAACGTGACGGTGCAGTCTGGACGGCAATGAATCCCAGGATCCTGCTTGGCCTCGCCTTCGGCATCGCCTGTTCCATCATCTGGGGCGGGCATGCCGTGGTCGCACGACCGGCCTTGGCCGGGCAGGGGTTCCACCCGCTCGACCTCGCCGCCTTCCGATACGGCCCGGCGGCGTTGCTGCTGGCGCCGCTGGCGTGGCGCGCGCGGGCGGCGCTGTCGCGCATCGGGTTGGGGCGGTTGCTGGTCCTGGCCTGCTTCGGCGGCGCGCCGAACCTGCTGCTGTTCGTCTGCGCGCTGCTCTATGCGCCGGCCTCCCATGGCGGGACCATCGCGCCGATGATCATGCCGGTCGCCGGTGCGCTGCTCGCCATCCCGATGATCGGCGAATGGCCGAGCCGTGGCCGCGCGATCACGCTCGCCGTCATGGGCGCGGGCGTGCTGATGATCGGCTGGGATGGCGTGACGGGCACCTATCCGGGGGCCTGGCGCGGCGACATCCTGCTGGTCCTGGCTGGCACGACCTGGTCGATCTTCACCCTGCTGCTGCGCCGCTGGCAGGTGCCGGCCATCCCGGCGACGGCCGCGGTGACCATGATCTCGGCTGCGGCGGTGCTGCCGGTCTGGCTGCCCTGGCGGGGGGCGGCCGTGCTCGACCTGCCGGCGGGGCCGCTGCTGGTGCAGTTCCTCGCCCAGGGTATCGCCCTCGGGGCGCTGGCGATGTTCTTGTATGCGCGCTCGGTGGAGTTGCTCGGGCCGACGCGTGCGGCCACCCTGTCCATCATGGTGCCCGTGACCGCGCTGCTGCTCGCCGGCCTTCTGCTGGGTGAGCCGATCTCCCTGCTGCAGGCGCTCGGCGCGTCGCTGGCGGCGGGCGGCATGTTGGCCGCCGTGCTGTTCACCGGCAGGAAGACCGCATGACCATGCCGATGCCGGCGAGCCTGTGGGCGGCAACCGCACCGCCGGCGCCGTCCGCGACGCCGCTGGCCGGTGCGGCGCGCACCGCCGTCGCCGTGGTCGGCGGCGGCTTCACTGGCCTGTCGGCGGCGCTGCACCTCGCCGAGGCCGGCGTGCCCGTGACGCTACTGGAAGCCGCCGCGATCGGCTGGGGCGCTTCCGGCCGCAACAACGGCCAGGTCATCCCCACCCTGTCGCGCATCGACCCCGACGAGATCGTCGCCGCCGTCGCCCCCGAACATGGCGGGCGCGACAAGGGCGAGCAGCTGGTCGGCCTGATCCGCGACAGCGCCAGCTTCACCTTCGACCTGATCCGCCGCCACGGCATCGAGGCGGAGGCGGTGCAGAATGGCTGGATCCAGCCGGCCCACCGTGCCTCGCGCCTCCGGCTGTCCGAAGCGCGGGCCGACCAATGGGGCCGCCGCGGCGCCCCGGTGCGGCTGTATTCTCGCGCCGAGATGGCTGCGCTGACCGGCACCGACCACTGGCATGGCGGCTGGGGCAATCCGACCGGCGGGCGGATCAATCCGCTCGGCCTGGCGCGCGGCATGGCGGCGGCGGCGATCGGCGCGGGCGCGGTGATCCACACCGACAGCGCCGTGCGGGCCATCCGCCCCGGCCCTGGCGGCTGGCTGCTCGACACCGCGCGCGGCACGCTCACGGCCGACCGCGTCGTTGTGGCCACCCAGGCCTATACCGACGATGTCTGGCCGGGGCTGAAACGCACCATCGTTCCGGTGCGCTCCTACCAGATGGCGACCTCGGTGCTGTCGGACAACATCCGCCGCACCATCCTGCCGGAAGGCCATGCGCTGTCCGATACGCGGGGCGACCTGTATTTCTACCGCTTCGACGCGAATGGCCGGCTGGTCACGGGTGGCGGGCTGATCGTCCCGTTCGGCTGGGATGGCCGGATCCGCGCGCGCATCGCCGAACGCGTCCGCCGCGTCTTCCCGCAGATTGGTGAGTTGCGCTTCGACTACACCTGGTGGGGCTATATCGCCGCGACGGCCGACCGCATGCCGCATGTCTACGAATTGGCCCCCGGCGTGCTGGGCTGGACCGGCTGCAATGGCCGCGGCGTCGCGCTCGGCGTCGCGCTGGGGCACGAATTGGCGCGGGCCAGCAACGGCACGCCCCTGCGCGACATCGCCGCCCCGGTCGAGACGCGGCTGCGCAGCATCGCCGGCCACGCCTTCCGCAGCCTCGGCATTGCCTGGAATGTCGCGAAGGCGCGGCGGCTGGATGCGCGTGACTGACGTCGCCCTCGCCACCTCCATCCCGCCTGCCATGCGCCGGCCCGGGCCTGGCGGGCAGGATGCCGGTCCCGCCTGGCGCGCCGCCTGCGCGGCATCCTGGCCGGCACCGGGCTGGCGCATCCTGACCGTCAATCCGGCCGAGGAACTCGCCGCGCTGGCCGACCTGCCGCCGGGCATCGAGGCCATACCCGCCGCGCCCGGCGTCGCCGAGGCCTTCGGCCGGCCCGGCACCTGGGTGTGGGATGCGCTCGGCCAGGCCATCGCGACGGGCGCGCCGGTGGTCGGCATCGTCAACGCCGATATCCTGTTCGACCTCGATGACGCCCGCCGCGCCGCGCTGCTGGACCGCGCCCGGACGCGCATGGTCGCCTGCAACCGGATGGATGTCGGCCATCCGGCGCAGGATAGCGGCCCCTTCTATCGCTACGGCTACGACCTGGTGCTGATGCCGCGCGACGTCGCGCTGCGCATCGACATGCGCGGCTTCGCCCTTGGCGTGCCGTGGTGGGACTACTGGATCCTGCTCGATGCCCTGCTGGGCGCCATGCCGGTCGAGGTGGTGCAGACCCCCGGCCTGCGCCACCTCGCGCACAAGGCCGCCTGGCAGCGCCCGGCCTGGCTCGCGGCCCTGCGCGGGTTGATGGGGCATATCGCGCCGCGCCGGGCGGCGCTCACCGGCCTGCGCATGGGCATCATCGCCGAGGCGACGGCGGACCTGCTCATGGCCGTGGCGACGGCGCCCGAGGAAGGCTATCCCCTCGCGGACCTCGCCGAGACCGCCGGCACCCGCTTCGGCATCGAGGTCGTGCGCCTGGCCGAACGCCACGCCTGGACATTGGATTAGGGCTGATGGACGTGGTCACCTGGCGCCGGCGCTTCGTGCACGACATGCTGTTCAGCATCGAGGGCAGCGGCTGGCATCCGCCTGAACTGCGCGACGCCGTCGGCTATCGCTGGTCCGGCCCGGGGCATTTCTCGGTGCTGCGCGTGCCGCTGGCCGAGGACACCGCCGGGCGGGGGGAGGCGCATCTCGCCCTGGTCGATCCCGAACCGATCCCCGAGGTCGCGATCTTCCTCAATGGCCATCGCCTTGCCGTCACGCCGCGCCGTCTCGGCGCCATGGCGGTGCTCGACTTCGCCTGGGACGCCGCGGCGATGGCCGGGGAGGGGCGCGCCGAATTCTGGTTCCACGCCGCGACGCTGCAGCACCTGCCCGCACCGATGCAGGGCATGCGCGGCGTCGGCTTCCGCCTGTCATCGCTGGTGCTGGAATTACGCCCGGATGGTCCCGCGCCCGCGGCGGAAGCGCTGGCCCTGATAGCCGGCCGGCGCGTTCTGGATGACCGCCTGCCGGTGACGCCCGGGCGCGCGCGGATGGCTTTCCTGTCGGATGGCGCGGCACGGATGCTGGACATGCGGCTGGAGGCCGCGCGCCTTGGTCCGACAGCGAAGCCGCACCTGGCCTGCGCGCTGCGGGCCGAGGCGGAGGCGCTGGATCTTGCGCTGGCCGCGCCCGGCGTGCCGGCGCTGCGAGCGGAGATGTCGGAGGCCGGCGACCTGCGCCTGCCGGATGGGCTGACGCCGCGCGACGGGTTGCTGTTCGCGCGTCTGCTGGCCGCGCTGCCGGGTGCCTATGCGGCCTGGCTGGATGAGGCGATGGTCCGCGCCGCCCCGGATGCGGCGCTTCTCGCGGCCTGGCGCCGGAGCCTCGCCCGGCTGGCCATGGCCGCGCAGGGTAGCCTTGCCGCGGCGCTGGCCGACGGACCGGATCCCTTCGCCGTGGACCCCGCCACGCCCTTCGCCTGGCCGGGGGGGGACTGACGGCAGCGCCGCCTTCGGATCGCGGCGATGCCGCGATCCGGGAGCGCACAGCGCGACCAGGCCATCAGCGGTCGCCAACGCAACAGCCCAGGGCGCGCGAGCCAACCACGCGCATGCGTGCGCCGGCGCTTGATCCATCAGGGACTTCAGCAACCCATGCCCTGGGCTGCTGAGAGCATCGCCACCTTCGGATCGCGGCGATGCCGCGATCCGGGAGCGCACAGCGCGACCGCGCCCAGACCATCAACCGTCGCCAACGCGACAGCCCACGGCGCGCAAGCCAAGCACGCGCATGCGTGCGCCGGCGCTTGAGGACCATGAAAACGCCAGCAGCCCATGTCACGGGCTGCCGGGTTCAGCAGGCGACGCCGCGCGCGCGCAACTGCACCAGCACGTCCTCGGCACATTCCTCGGCGGTGCGGCCCGGGGTGGCGACCAGCAGTTCCGGCTGCTCCGGCGCCTCATAGGGGCTGTCGATGCCGGTGAAGTTCTTGATCTGCCCGGCCTGCGCCTTGGCATACAGCCCCTTCGGGTCGCGCGCGATGCAGGCCTCGATCGGTGTGTCGACGAACACCTCGACGAATTCGCCTTCGCCCAGCAGCCCGCGCACCATCTGCCGTTCTGCCCGGAAGGGCGAGATGAACGACGCCAGCACGATCATCCCCGCATCGACGAACAGCTTGGAGACCTCGCCGACGCGGCGGATGTTCTCGACGCGGTCCTCGGCGGTGAAGCCAAGGTCGCGGCACAGCCCGTGGCGGATGTTGTCGCCGTCCAGGCTGTAGGTCTGCCGCCCGGCGCGGTGCAGCGCTTGCTCGACGATGTTGGCGATGGTGGACTTGCCCGACCCCGACAGGCCGGTGAACCACAGCACCATCGGCTTGTTGCCAACCAGCGCCGCGCGCGCCGCCTTGTCCACCGTGAAGTGCTCATGGTGGATGTTCGACGCGCGGCGCAGCGGGAAGGCCACCATGCCCGCGCCGGCGGTGCGGTTGGTGAAGCGGTCGACCAGGATGAACGCGCCGGTGGTGCGGTTTTCCTCATAGGGGTCAATCGGGATCGGCTGCCCGGCGGAGAAGTTGCAGAAGCCGATCTCGTTGAGCGAGAGCCGCCGCGCGGCATGTTCCTCAAGCGTGTTCACATCCACCCGATGGCGGATCGAGGTGACCGAGCACGGCGTCCAGACATTGCCGATGCGCATGAGGTAGGAGCGCCCGGGCAGCATCGCCTCCTCATCCATCCACAGCAGGTGGCCGGCGAACTGGTCGGCGACCTCGGGGCGGTCGGCGGTGTGGACCAGTATGTCGCCGCGCGCGACATCGACCTCGTCCTCCAGCGTGATCGTCACGGCCTGGCCGGCCTCGGCGACGGCAAGGTCGCCATCGGCGGTGACGATGCGCGCGACGCGCGATGTCCGCCCCGACGCCGCGACCACCACCGCATCGCCCGGCGCCACGCGGCCGCTGGCGATCGTGCCCGCGAAGCCGCGGAAGTCGAGGTTCGGCCGGTTCACCCACTGCACCGGGAAGCGGAACGGGCGCACGGCCAGATCCTGCGCGACATCCACCTGCTCCAGGTGCTCGATCAGCGTCGGGCCGTGATACCAGGGCATGTTGCCCGACCGGGTCGAGACATTGTCGCCGAAGCGCGCGCTGATCGGGATCGGCACGATGGAGCGGAAGCCGAGCTCCGCCGCGAAGGTGACGTAGTCGCCGACGATGCGGTCGAAGGTGTCCTGGCTGAAGTTCACCAGGTCGATCTTGTTGACCGCCACGACGATGTCGCGGATGCCCAGCAGCGAGCAGATGTAGGAATGGCGGCGGGTCTGCGTCAGCACGCCCTTGCGCGCATCGATCAGGATGACGGCGAGCGAGGCGCCCGAGGCACCCGTCGCCATGTTGCGCGTGTATTGTTCATGGCCCGGCGTGTCGGCGACGATGAAGGCGCGCCCCGGCGTCTGGAAGAAGCGATACGCGACGTCGATGGTGATGCCCTGCTGGCGTTCCGCCTCCAGCCCATCGACCAGCAGCGCGAGGTCGATATCGTCGCCGGTGGTGCCGTGCTTGCGGCTGTCCTTGGTGATGGCAGCGAGCGTGTCCTCGAAGATTAGCTGGCTGTCGTACAGCAGCCGGCCGATCAGCGTGGACTTGCCGTCATCGACGGAACCGCAGGTTAGGAAGCGGAGAAGCTCGCGGTTTCCGGGCGCGCGGTGATGCGTCATCTCAGAAATACCCCTCGCGCTTCTTCTTCTCCATCGAGGCTTCCTCGTCGGAATCGATCAGGCGGCCCTGGCGTTCGGATGTCTTGGCGGCGCGCATCTCGGTGATGATGTCGGGCAGCGTCGCGGCGGTGCTTTCCACGGCGCCGGACAGCGGATAGCAGCCGAGGGTGCGGAAGCGCACCATGCGCATCTCCGGCGTCTCGCCGGGCTCGAGCGGCAGGCGGTCGTCATCGACCATGATCCAGGTGCCCGCGCGCTTCACCACCGGCCGCATCTTGGCGAAATACAGCGGCACCATCGGCAGGTCCTCGGCGAGGATGTAGTCCCACACGTCATACTCGGTCCAGTTGGACAGCGGGAAGACGCGGATGCTCTCGCCGTCGCGGATGCGCGTGTTGAACAGCGACCACAGTTCCGGCCGCTGCGCGCGCGGGTCCCACGAATGCCCCTGCCCGCGGAAGGAGAAGATGCGTTCCTTCGCGCGCGACTTCTCCTCGTCGCGCCGCGCGCCGCCGAAGGCCGCGTCGAAGCCGTGCCTGTCGAGCGCCTGCTTCAATGCCTCGGTCTTCATCACCTGCGTGTGCAGCGCAGAACCGGAGGCGATCGGATTGATGCCGCGCGCGATGCCGTCGGGGTTGGTGTGGACCAGCAATTCCATCCCCACCTTCTTCGCCATCATGTCGCGGAAGGCGATCATCTCGCGGAACTTCCAGGTGGTATCGACATGCAGCAGCGGAAATGGCGGCTTGCCCGGCGCGAAGGCCTTCAGCGCCAGGTGCAGCATCACGCCGGAATCCTTGCCGATGCTGTAGAGCATCACCGGCTTGCGGAAGGACGCCGCGACCTCGCGGATGATCCCGATCGATTCCGCTTCCAGCCGGGCCAGATGCGGCGTCAGCGGGGCTTTCCTGGAGGTGCTCTGCACGTGACCCTCGACATGATGGCAGCGCGGCGAATTGCGTGTGCAGCGCAGCATCGCCTCTTCCCATGGTGAACCGTTCCGCGCAAGTTTCCCGCCGCTTATGCAGGAGCCGCGCGACGTGACCATGACCCCCGATGCCAGGCTGCGGCTTGCCGAGCAATTCGCCATGATTGCCGAAGCCGCCGGCGCGCGCATCATGGCGGTCTATGGGTCGGCGGGCGTGGATGCGAAGGCCGATGGCAGCCCGGTCACCGAGGCCGACCTCGTGGCGCATCAGGCGATCCTCGAAGGGCTGGCGCGCGACTGCCCCGGCATCCCCGTGGTGTCGGAGGAAGATGCAGCGCACCGCGCGCCCGACCCGCATGACCGCTTCATCCTGGTGGACCCGCTGGACGGCACGCGGGAGTTCATATCCCGCAATGGCGAGTTCACCGTGAACATCGCCCTGGTCGAAGCGGGCTGCCCGGTCGCGGGCGTCGTCCTGGCGCCGGCATTGGGCCGCGTCTGGGTGGGTGCGGTCGGTGCGGGGGCACAGAAGCGCGCGATCGGCGAACCCGCCTGGCACCCCATTGCCTGCCGCAGGCCGGCCGATGATGGCGTGGTCTGCGTGGCCAGCCGGTCCCACCGCGATGCGACGACCGATGCGTTCCTGGCTGAACAGACGGTCGCCGGGCTGCGCTCGGTCGGGTCGTCGCTGAAGTTCTGCCTGGTGGCCGAAGGCCAGGCGGATGTCTATCCGCGCTTCGGCCCGACCATGGAATGGGACACCGCCGCCGGCCAGGCGGTGCTGGAAGCGGCCGGCGGCCAGGTGCTGACACCCGATGGCGCGCCGTTCCGCTATGGCAAGTCCGGCTGGCGCAACGGACCCTTCATCGGCTGGGGCGCGGTGCCGGGCTGACCGCCGCCCAACTGGTCGTCACATGGGCGGCGACCTCCGCCGACGCCTCCGAACGCATCTGCACCTCCCCCACGATGATGCGTCCGCGCTTGAGCAGCCGCGCCTCGGCGATCACCGCCCCGGGGTCGAGGCGGCGCAGGAAATGGATGGTCAGGCTGGTGGTCAGGCTCTCATCCCGCCCGCCCGTGATGCCGAGCAGCGCCGCCCACATCGCCACATCCGCCAGCCCCATCAGCGCCGGGCCGGACATGGTACCGCCAGGGCGCAGCAACTCCTCCCGCCAGGGCAGGCGGCAGGTGGCCGTCCCACCTTCGGCCGAGACCACCTCGATCCCCCAGGCGGCGGCCAGCGGCACGCCCCGGTGCATGACCGCCTGGATGGCGGCGGGGGAAGGGGGTGCGTCGTCCATACTCGCATTCTCCGGGCGGTGGGGCGCGGATGCTGCCCGAGGTCGGCCGCCTCCGCCATCTGGCCTCGCTGCCGGGGCGATGCGACGATGCGCGCGATTGCAGGGATGCGCAGCATGACGGACCTCGCCGGACAGATCGCCATCATCACCGGCGGCAGCCGCGGCATCGGCGGCGCCATCGCGCTCGCCTTCGCGCGGGCCGGGGCGGACATCGCCTTCTGCCACCTCGACGACGCTGCCGGCGCGGCGGCGGTCGCGGATGGCGTCGCGGCATTGGGGCGGCGCGTCCATCACGCCGGCCTCGACGTCGCCGACGGCGCCCGGCTCACGGCGTTCATCGCCGAAGCCGAGGCCGCCCTCGGCCCGCCCGACATCCTCGTGACCAATGCCGGGATGAACATGCGCGGCCCCTTCGAGACCCTGCCGGAGGAGACCTTCCGCCGCGTGATGGATGTCCACTACATGCACACGGTGATCGCCGCGCAGGCGGTCTATCCCGGCATGGTGGCGCGCGGGCGCGGGCGGATCATCACCATCTCCTCGCAACTCGCCTTCAAGGGCGCGCCCGGCATCGTGCCCTATTGCGCGGCGAAGGGCGCGATCCTGTCCTTCACCCGCGCGCTGTCGCTGGAAGCCGCGCCGCATGGCGTGCGGGTCAACAGTATCGCGCCCGGCCCGATCGACACTGCCCTGACCCAGGCGCGCGGGCCGGACTGGCGCGCGGCGATCGAGGCCTCGCTGCCCGCGGGACGGCTTGGCGTGCCGGAGGACATCGCCGCGACCGCCCTGCTGCTCGCCGGTCCGGGCGGCAATTTCTACGTCGGCGCCTGCCTGTCGCCCAATGGCGGGGACGTGATGCATTGAGCACCGCGACGATCCGCCCCATGGGCGCGGCGGACCTTCCGCTCGCGCTCGACTGGGCGGCGGCGGAGGGCTGGAATCCCGGCCTTGCCGATGCCGCCTGCTTCCTCGCCGCCGATCCGCACGGCTTCCTGATCGCCGAAGTGGCGGGCGAACCGGTCGGCTGCGTCTCGGCCGTACGCTACGATGATGGCTTCGGCTTCCTGGGCTTCTACATCGTCCGGCCGGAATTCCGCGGCCAGGGCCATGGGCTGGCACTGTGGCGCGCGGCGATGGCGCGGCTGCAGCCGGGCATGGTCGGCCTCGACGGCGTGGTGGCGCAGCAGGCGAACTACCGTCGCTCCGGCTTCGATCTCGTGCACCGGAACATCCGCTTCGGTGTGGCATCCCCCCGCGCGCCGCGCCTTGCCGCCGCACCGCCTGTCGTCGATGCCGCCACGCTGCCCGTGCCCGCGGTCGCCGCCTTCGACCGCACTTGCTTCCCCGCCCCGCGCGACGCCTTCCTGCGCAGCTGGCTGACCGCGCCCGGCCATGTCGCCCGCGCCGTGCCCGGCGCGGGCGGCCTGCGCGGTCTTGCCGTGCTGCGCCCCTGCCGGGAGGGATCGAAGATCGGGCCACTGTTCGCCGAGGATCCCGTCGTCGCGCGGGCCCTGTTCGCCGCGCTGCTGGCGGCGGCCCCGCCGGGGGCGGTGTTCCTCGACCTGCCGGAGCCGAATGCCGATGCGATCGCCATGGCCACCGAGGCCGGCATGGCCCCCGCCTTCGAGACCGCCCGCATGTATGCCGGGCCCGCGCCGGCCCTGCCGCTGGCGCGCATCTACGGCATCACCAGTTTCGAACTTGGATAGGGTCACAGTCGGCTGGCCGGTTGCCTCGGCGATGTGACGATGCCCCCGTTCGCGGCGGGTTCCGACCCTGTCGCGCCGGGCTCGAGCGTGATGGCCGCAGGTGCGAATGCACCGGAGGTCTGAATCACGCGATCAAACAATAGGTCAGAGCGTGATGGGTGAACGAATGTGAACCGATCTTGCTCTGGCAGGCGCGGCGCGGGCGGTTCGCATTCGACCCTGGCAAGCCGCTCCGGCGGATCGGCCCGCGCATGTTGGGAACGACGCCACGCGCCCGGCCGTCGCGCCGCCGAGATTGACCCCCATACCCCCCAAGCGCTAGCGCTGTGGCGCACCGAACAGGGGACCATCGCAATGCTTCGGCCGAACGCCCGCAAGGCGACGCGACATGCCGCCATGGCGGCAGCAGCGCTGCTGGGTCTTGCTGTCCTGCATCCGCTGCCCGCCGGGGCGCAGCCCGCCACGCCTGCCCTCGAACTGGCCGATGCGCTGTCGCAGTCGCCCCTGCCGGTCGGCGGGACCGTGTCCATCGACCTGGCGCGCGGGCAATCCGCCTTCATCCGCCTGCCCGAGGGGGCCGGCGAACTGGTGGCCGAGACGCGTCGCCTGTCGCGCAACGCCGACACGGTGATGGCGCTGCTCGATTCGCAGGGCCGGCAACTGGACGAGGATGATGATGGCGGCGAGGAGAACCTGTCCTCCCGCATCGAGATCGGCGCCGACCAGGCTGGGCCGCTGTTCCTGCGCATCGGCCTGCTGGACGGTGCCGCCGGGCGCTTCGACGTGACGCTCGTCGCCGCCCCCCCGGCCGATCCGAACGCCCCCCCGCGCACCCTTGCCGACGCAGCATCGCGTCCCCCGCTCGTGGCCGGCGTGCCGGTCAAGATGACCCTGCGCGGTCGGCAGGAAGCCTATTTCCGCCTGCCATCCGGCGCGCCCGACCTTGTCGCCGTCACTCGAGCGCTTTCCGCCGGCACCGACACGGTGCTGACGCTCGTCGATGCCAATGGGCGCGAACTCGCCACCGATGACGATGGCGGCGACGAACAACTCGCCTCCCGCGTCGAGATCCCCGCGGCCCAGAGGCGCCCGCTGTTCCTGCGCGCCGGCACGCTGGGCGGCGGCGGTTTCGAACTGGTGCTGCTGCCGGATGCGCCCGCCGCGACACCCGCCTTCCCGCGCTCGGTGCGGGAGGCGACGGCCGCCCCGGCGCTCGCCATCGGCCAGACAGTGTCGCTGCGCCTGCGGCGGGGCCAGGCGGCGGTGTTCCGCCTGCCCGAGGGCGACATCGCCGTGGTGACGCAGAACCTGCGCCGCGGCGCCGACACCGTGCTGACGCTGCTCGACGCCACGGGCCAGGAGGTCACCGAGGATGACGATGGCGGCGGTGGCCTCGCCTCCCGCCTCGAGGTCGCGGCGGCCGATCCCCGGCCGGCCTTTGTCCGCGTCCGCGTGCTCGGCGAGGGTGTCGGCGAGTTCGACCTGTCTGTCGAAGCCGATACCGCCGGCCCGGCCACCTTTCCGACGTCGCTGCGGGCCGCGGCGGCCGCGCCGATGCTCCAGCGCGGCATCGCCGTGCCGATCCGTCTGCGGCGCGGCCAGTCGGCGTACTTCATGCTGCCGCCCGGGGCGCATGTGGCGATGACGCGGGAGCTGCGCGACGGCACCGACACGGTCCTCGAGATCCTCGATGCGAACGGCCAGATGATCGCGGAGGATGACGATGGGGGAGAGGGGCTGGCCTCCCGAATCGCGATCGACGCGACGCGTAAGGGCGACATCTTCCTGCGCGCGGGGCAGTTGGGGGATGGCGCCGCGGCGTTCGAGCTGATCCTGTTGCCGCCGGACGCGCCGCGGTAGGTCGCACTGTGGAGAGGGGCTTTGCACCTCTCCGGACCTCACCCCACCGAAGGCTTAATACCAACGGCACGAGTCACTGACTCGTGCCGAGGCCGCGAAGGCGGTCCGGCGAAGCCGAGCAAACCGGAGGTTTGCGCGTCACGCCGTGGGCGTGCCTTCGGCACGACACGTCTGAGGGCACGCCGAAGCCGATACCAACGGGCGAAGAATTCGCCCTTGGCATGAGCATCCCTGCGGACGGTGAAGCCGGGCGTCGCGCCCTGGCCGCGCGGACCTGGCGCCGGATCAACGCGGACCCAGGGGCGGGATGCGGTGCGTGCCGGTCAACGGCGCGACGACCTGCTGCTTCGCCCCGGGGACAGGCTGCGCGATCGGCGCTATCGGCGCTCGGCCGCGCCCGCCAATTTCACGGGCCCCAGTGCTTGGGCGAGCCTCGTCGCGCGCCCGACTGATGCCAGTCCCGCGCGACCTGCTTCATCGCCACGTGCAGCCCGGTTCGGCCAGGGATCCGCCTGCGCGGGACAGGTCGCGGATGTCTCGCTGTCCAGCGCCGGGGCGAGGCACCAGACGATCGCATGGCCTCCGGTGGGGGCGGCCCGGAGGGATCCAGACCCTCCGGGTCGCTTCACATCGCAGCGCCGCCAGGCCCCGAAGGCCCTGGCGCACCGCCCTCACGCCGCGGGTGGCGTGCCCGCGCCACGCTGCGCCTTCAACTCGTCGCGGATCTCGGCCAGCAGGGTCTCGCTCGGCGTGGGGCCAGGCTTCGTGGTGGCCTTCTCGACCGCCTGCGACGCCTGCAGCTTGCTCAGCAGCTTGACCAGCCAGAACACGGCGAAGCCGACAATGACGAACTTGATTACCGCGTTGAGGAACGACCCGATCGCCAGCACCGAGGCACCGGCCTGGCGCGTCTCGGCCAGCGAGGCGCGGCGTTCGCCGAACAGCACGACGAACAGGTTCGAGAAGTCGATCCCGCCCATCAGGATGCCGACGATCGGGTTCAGCAGGTCCTCGACCACCGAGGTGACGATGGCGGTGAAGGCCGCGCCGATCACGACACCGACCGCGAGGTCGATGACGTTGCCGCGCATGATGAAGGCCTTGAATTCCTTGAGCCAGGCCGGCTCCTTGAGCGGGATCTGGCTGGTGAGCTTGTTTGCGAGGTCGCTCATGCGGTCTGGCCCTTTCAGGGGAATCGCGCGGCTGCCCCCTGGCCACCGGCGCCGGGATTATCTCGCGCCTTCAACGACATGACCAGAAGCGTGTCGCCGGACCGGTGCCGGTCCTGCCGCATCCGCGCTCAGGCCGCGGCTTCGCTGGCGTCGTCGAACTGCGCCACGGCCTGGTGCCGCCCGGGCGCGAGCTGCGCCCGCACATAGGCGATGTCGCGCCGCAGCGCGAAGACATGCCGGCGATAGGTGACCGGCAGGGACAGCCGCGCGACCCGGCCTTCCAGCGCCTCCAGCCGGTCGCGCAGGGCGGATCGCCCGGCATCGTCGCGGGTGGCCTCGGCCTGCGCCTCGATCCGCCGCAGCGTCTCATAATGCCGCCAGACCCGCGTCTCCATCTGCCAAGTGTAGAGCACCGGCCCGAAGCGGATCAGCGGCAGGGCGATGCCGACCACCGGCAGCAGGATGACCAGCAGGCGTTCCACCGTCACCGCCACCCAGAAGGGCAGCCAGGCCTGCAGGACCGTGCGGCCGCGCGCGTAGTACCGCTCGGCATCCGCGTTCATCGGCAGGTCCTGCGCCAGCGTGTTGGGGAAGACCCCTTCGGCCGAGAACAGGGTGCGCGGCCGGTGCACCTCCTGCATGATGCCGACCAGCAGGCTGACGACCTGGGGGTGGGTATCCTCCGGCACGACCACCGAGGCGACCGGGGCAACCAGCGCGACAGGCCGTGGCGGGCGGTTGTCCGCCAGCGAGAGCCCGCCCTCGGGCATCCGCACCGTGGTCAGGAACGGCAACCGCGCCTCATAGGCGTCGGCCAGGCCGGCGAAGTCGTCCAGCACGATGCCCGGCCTCGTCATCAGCGTGGCAACCGCGCCAGCCAACCGGGCCGTCACCAGGATGGCGGCGTCGGCTGTCCCGGCCAGCATCGCTTCGGCCGCCGCCGTGCCGGTGACGGGCAGCGCCTCGACATCGTCCGGCCGCAGGTCGTTCGCCGCCATCAGCGCGAAGGCCAGGGCGCGGGTGCCGCTGCCCTCCGGGCCCACGGCGATGCGGCGGCCGCGCAGCGCGGCGAGGCCACCGGCATCCTGCCCCGCACCACGGAACACCCAGACCGGTTCGTGAAACACGGCGCCGAGCGATTCGAGCCCGGCATCGCGCGCCCGGTCGGCGATGCCACCCTGGACAAGCGCGACATCGACACGGCCCGCGCGCAGCAGGTCGAGATTCTCGACCGAGCCCTGGGTCGGCACGCGGCGGACGCGAAAGCCGGTCGCCTCCAGCCGGGCCGCATAGGCCTCCGCCGCCTGGGTATAGGCGGAATCAGCCTGGGTGCCCGTGGCGATGCGGATCTCGCGGGGCGGCGGCGGGGCCGCCAGCGCATATCCCAGCGCGGCGCAGCCGATCAGCAGCGTGATCGCGCTCAGCACCCAATGGCGGACCGTCCAGGCAAGAAGGCGCTGCATCGCGATGCCGACGATGCGACGGCTGCGGCGCGCCGGCAATCCCACTGGCCGGCTGCGGTGCGCCCGGCCATCCTGCGGCGATGCACGCCCCCTTCGATCAGCAGGTCACCTTCCTCTATGCCGAGGACCCCGCGCCAAGCTGGCGCTTCTATGAGGAGGTGCTGGGACTGCCCCTGGCGCAGGACCAGGGATCGTGCCGCATCTATGCGGCCGCGCCGGGCGGGCGCGGCTTCCTGGGCGTGTGCCGGGCGCGCGGGCCGCGCGTGACCGACAACCCGCGCGTGCAGGGCGGCGCCGTGATCACCTTCGTCGTGCAGGACGTCGAAGGCTGGCATGCCAGGCTGCAGGCCGCCGGGGTCGAGGTCGCGGCGGCGCCCGCCTTCTCGGACACCTACCGGGTCACCTCCTTCTTTTTCCGCGATCCGGCCGGCTATACGCTGGAGATCCAGCGCTTCGAGCGGTCGGACTGGCCGGGGCCGGCGTAACCCTCGCCGGCATCCGGAGGTTGACAATTTGGCGTCCAGGGCTCTCTGAGGGGTGTCAGTCTCCGATCACCATTTCCTTACCCGCCAAGGGCATGCATGGTGGTCGCAAGAAACACGGGGGCTTCCGCTTGGCCGAATTCTGGGCCGACTGGGGTGCGTTCGCCTATCTGGGCGCGGCACTCTGGTCATTCTTCGAAGGGGAGACCTTCGTCCTTGCCGCGGCCGCCATCGGCGCGACGGTGGGCGTCGTCGATCCGTGGATTCTGCTCGGTTCCGTCTGGATAGGGTCCTACCTGGGCGACCAGACCTGGTTCTACCTGGGGCGGCGCTACGGCCCCGCCATCCTCCAGCGATTCCCGAAATCCCGACCGCGGGTCGAAAGTGCCAACCGCCTGCTCGAACAATACGGTACGCTGTTCATCCTGAGCTTCCGTTTCCTGTACGGCATCCGCAACGTCGCCTCGGTGGTGTGCGGCCTCGCGGGGTACTCCCGGTTGCGCTTCGCCGTGCTGAACTTCATCGCGGCGGGGGTGTGGGCCAGCAGCTTCGTGGCGGCCGGCTGGTTCCTGGGTGCCTGGCTTGGCGTAGAGCGCCTGTTCTGGACAATCTGCGCCATCGCCGGCGTGGCGCTGGTGTTCTTCGTGGCGCGGCATTTCTGGTGCCGGTCGCGGGCCCGCGCCCCGGCCGAGTAGGGGACGCCGCGCGAAGCCCGGTCCTTTGCGCGGTCGGTCAAGGACCCGGCGAGGCCGGCCAGCACGACGCCAACAGCACGCGGGCTTGAGACTGCCCCCGGCCCTTTCGGTCCGATGCTCTGCATCGGGCCGGGAGCGCAAGGCGCGACCGCGCCCAGGCCACCCGCTGCCGCCAACGCAACAGTGCTTGGCGCGCAAGCCAAGCGCCCGGACGGGCGCGCCGGCGCTTGAGGCCCAATCGAACTCCGACGGCCCATTCCATGGGCCGTCGGCATCAGCCTTGCACGCCGGCCCCGCAGGTGAAGGGCAGCGCGTCGCGGCGCAGCAGCGGCCAGCCCTGCGCGAGCTGCGCCCGCATCGTCTCGAGCGGCGTCTGGCTGCGCGGCGCGTTCTCGGGGTCGTGGTAGATGATGTTGGCGTCCTGCGCGCCGATGATTACCGAGGCATGGCCATAGGTGCTGCCGCCATGCGTCTTCAGCCAGGGGATGAAGATCGGCCCCCATTGGCGCAGCGCGAGGTCCAACTCGGGGACCGAGGCGGGCAGCCCGCCTGTGAGTTCCACCAGATGCTCATTGGCCATCAGCGTCGGCAGCCAGTCGTAGGAGATGGTCCAGTGGCCGATGGTGGTCGTGCCATCGGCCTGCGGCAGCGGGCGGGAATACAGCGCCGGCACGCCCTGTCGTGGCCCGGCCTCGAAGCTGTAGGCGATCATGCAGGCGCTGGCGTACCAGCAGCCCGTCGGGTCATCGAGGTGCTGGTCGCCGCCGAAATCCAACTGACTGACGAAGGGAACATCGAGATACATGGCGCAGCCTCCCGCCCCCGGGGGATGAAGGCTACGCGGTCCGGCCGGGGGCGCGCCATGACGAAGGTCACGCCCCCTTTTTCTACCGCGCCAGCATGGTCTGCGGCAGCCAGGTGACGATGGCGGGGAACGCCGTGACAATCGCAACCCCGATCAGCATCAGGAAGAAGAAGGGCAGGGTGTGCTTCGCCACCTCAAAGATGCCCTTGCCGGTCAGCCCCTGCAGCACGAACAGGTTGAAGCCCACCGGCGGGGTGATCTGCGCGAGCTCGACGACGAGGACGATGAAGATGCCGAACCACACCAGGTCGAAGCCGGTGCCCTGGATGATCGGCAGCACCACCGACACCGTCAGCACGATCATGCTGATGCCGTCGATGAAGCAGCCGAGGATCAGGTAGATCACCGTCAGGCAGAAGATGATCATGAAGGGGCTGAAGCCCTGCGCACCGACCCAGGCAGCCATCGCCGCCGGAATGCCGGAATAGGCCATGGCCTGCGTCAGGAAGGCCGCCCCCGCGAGGATCAGGTTGATCATGCAGGACAGGCGCACCGCGCCCATCAGGCTGTCCGAGAAGGACGCCCAGGACAGCGTCCGCCCCCAGGCCGACAGCGCCAGCGCGCCGACCACGCCGAACACCGCCGCCTCGGTCGCCGTCGCCCAGCCCAGATAGATGCTGCCCATCACGAAGCCGATCAGCAGCACCACCGGGATAAGCTGGCCGCTTTCCTTCAGCTTCTGCGCGAAGGGCATCGGCGGGTCGCGCGGCGGCGTCAGCGCCGGGTTCATCAGCGACCAGATCGCGATATAGCCGCTGAACAGGATCATCAGCATGATCCCCGGCAGCACGCCGGCGATGAACAGCCGCACGATCGAAACTTCGGCCGCCACGCCATAGACGATCATCACGATCGAAGGCGGGATCAGCAGCCCCAGCGTTCCGGCCCCGGCGAGCGAGCCAATCGCCATCGGCGCGTGATAGCCGCGTTGCAGCAGTGCGGGCAGCGCCATCTTGCCGATCGTCGCCGCCGTCGCGGCCGACGACCCCGACACGGCCGCGAAGATGCCGCAGCCGATCACGTTCACATGCATCAGCCGCCCCGGCAGCCGTTGCACCCAGGGTGCCAGGCCACGGAACATGTCCTCGGACAGGCGGGTGCGGAACAGGATCTCGCCCATCCAGATGAACAGCGGCAGGGCCGCAAGCGTCCAGGATGCGAGCGACTGCCAGATCGCTGTGCCCATCACCTTCTCGGGCGGCATGGTCGGCATGGCGGGGACCAGGATCGGCAGCACGACGATGCCGACGAGGCCCACCAGCGCGAGCGCGAGGCCGATCCAGATGCCAAGGCCGAGAAAGACGAAGAGACAGCCGAGCAGCAGCAGCCCGGCTTCCGTCTGGGCGATCTCCATCAGACTTCCTCCATCGCCCGTTCGAGCGCCGATGCCTCGGCCGCGCGGCGGTAGGAGGGCACGCCCCCCGTCAGGTGCACGATCAGGTCGTCGAACAGGCAGATCGCCAGCAGCGCGACGCCGCTGCCCACCATTGCCTGGGGCACCCACAGCTTCCAGGCGACCGAACCCTGCGCGACATCCTCGAACTCGAAGCTGTCGAAGGCGAGGTCGAGCATCGCATAGGCGAAGAAGGCGGCCAGCGCGGCGGTCGCCGTCAGCGCCACGGTTTCCATGACGAAGCGCGGCGCGCCCGACAGCCGGCCGATGATCAGGTCCACGCGGATATGCGCGCCGTGCCGGAAGGCATAGGCGAGCGGCAGCGTCGCCGAGGCCGCGACCGAGAAGGCGGTGAGGTCGTCGGCCCCCAGCACGGTCGCGCCGAACTGCCGGCCGATCACCTGGGCGGCGATGATGGCAGCGATCGCGGCAAGGGCCACGCCGCCAAGCACGCCACCAATGAGATACAGCGCATCGAGCGCGCGGCGCAGCGCGGTCATGTCGGCGCGCACCCGCGGCCGGTCAGTGGAATCATGCGGGCGTGCTCCGTTTCAGGCTTGCGACGTGGCCACCATGGGGGCGACCCCGTCGGCTCTGTCAAGCGACCGCGGCGCGGTAGGATTCGATCAGGCGCTTGCCTTCGTCACCGGCCTTGGCCACCCATTCCTCGGCCTGCGTTGCGCCGATGCGCATCAGCCCCTGCATCAGCGCCGGGCTGGCAGCGGCGACGGTCATGCCGCGCTGCGCCAGGATGGCCTGCTGGCTCACCGTCTCCGAATCGGACATCGCCCAGCCGCGTTCCTCGGCCGCCGCGGCAGCCGCGCGGATCGACGCCTGCACGGCGGCCGGCAGCGCGGCCAGGTCGCGCTGGCGCACGAAGATCGCGTTCTTGGTGCGGGTGAAGCCGATCGGCGTGAAGTACTTGCAGAAATCCCAGGACTGCACGTCGACGCCGGTCGCCGCCGAGGTGACCATCGCGTTCACCACGCCGGTGGCGAAGGCTTGCGGCACCTCGGCCTGCTGCACGAGGGTCGGCGTCGCGCCGCACAGCGTCGCGAAGCGGTTGGTCAGCGCGTTGAAGGTGCGCATCTTGGTGCCGCGCAGCGCATCCACGTTGTCGACCGGCGTGTTGGTGTAGAGGCCGGAGGGCGGCCACGGCACCCAGTAGAGTAGCGACAGCCCCTGCCGGTTCAGCCTTGCCTCGACATAGGGCTTCTGCAGGTCGGCAAGCTTGCGGGCCATGGCCGTGCTGGTGACCAGCATCGGCACGGAATCGACCTCGAAGAAGGGATCCTCGTTGCCATAGGCCGACAACAGGATCTCGCCGATCTGCACCTGGCCGGTCTGCACGCCGCGCTTGATCTCGGGCATGCGCAGCAGCGACGCGTTGGAATGCACCTGGATCTGCAACAGGCCGCCGGACGCCGCCTGCGCCGCGTCGGTGAATTCGCGCAGGTTCCTGGTGTGGAAATTGCCGTCCGGATAGGCGGTGGCGACCTGCCAGCGGGTCTGCGCCTGCGCCGCTCCAGGCGCGATGGCCGCGGCGGCAAGCCCGGCGGTGGCCGCGAGCAGCTCGCGGCGACGAATGGAATGCATGCGGCAGCCCCCTGTTGGCTTTCTTGAGGCGCGCATCTTCATCGCCGCGGCCCGGCGCGTGCAAGGGGGGCACAACCGGCGCACCAGGCCATGATGGCCGGATGTGCCTGCAGGCTGGGCCGCCCGGCGCGCGATTGCACGCCGGGCGCGCAGGATCAGGCGATGCTGGCGCGGTACTGTTCCAGCAGCCGCCGCCCATCATCGCCGGCGCGGGTCACCCATTCATCAGCCATGGTGCGGCCGACCCGGGCGCAGTCATCAAGCAATTGCTGCGTCGGCTGCGTCACGTTCATGCCGCGGGCGGCGAGCGTCGCCTCGGTCTCGCGCTGCGCGGCTTCGGCCAGTTCGTAGCCACGCGTCTCGGCGCGCGCGGCGGCGGCACGGATCGACGCCTGCTGGTCCTGCGGCAGGCCCTCCAGCGCGCGGCGGGACATGAACACCGCATTCTTCGTCATGGTGAAGCCGAGCGGCGTGAAGACGCGCGCATAGTCCCAGGACTGCGTGTCGACGCCGGTCGCCGCCGAGGTGACCTGCGCCTGCACCACGCCGGTGGCGAAGGCCTGGGCGAGTTCGGCCGACTGCACCAGCGTCGGCTGCGCGCCGATCAACTGGGCGAAGCGGTTGGTCATCGGCGAATAGGTGCGGAAGCGCGAACCGCGCAGCTGTTCGAGGCTGGTGACCTCCTGCTGCGCATACAGGCCGGCGGCGGGCCAGGGCACCATGTACAGCAGCGTCAGGCCCTGTCGGTTGAAGCGCGCCTCGATATAGGGCTTCTGCAGGTCGGACAGTTTCTTCGCCTGGACGAAGTTGGTCACCAGCTGCGGCAGCGCGTCGGCGTCGAAGATCGGGTCTTCATTGGCGTAGGCGGTGAGCAGGATCTCGCCCATCTGCACCTGGCCGGTCTGCACGCCGCGCTTGATCTCGGTCATCTTTAGCAGCGCGCCGTTGCTGTGCAGCTGGATGGCCAGGCGACCGTTGCTGGCGCCCTGGATCTCGTCGAGGAAGGTCTTGATGTTGCGGGTGTGCAGGTTCCCGTCGGCATAGGCGGTGGCCATCTGCCAGCGGGTCTGCGCCTGCGCGGTGGTGGCCAGGGCGGCAGCCCCGGCGGCGCCCAGCAGGGCGCGGCGATGCATGGTCATGGTCCGGCGTTGTCCTCTCCAGCGCCGCGATATGAGGGGCGCGGCTGCCGCAGAGGCTACTCCAGGAACCGCCGGCGGCTCAAACCGGCGTGATCGGGCAGGCCTGGCTCGCCCGCGGGATCGCGCCGGCGGCCTGGTGGATCAGGCCGGATAGGCGGTCGGGTCGATGCCGGCCTGGGTGAGGAAATGACGGATCGCCACCACCTCCTCCTTCGACAGGCTGTGATGCGTGTCGTGGAAGGCGTGGGACTGGCCGTTGAGCTTCACGCCGATGCGGCCCGTGCCGGTGTGTTCCACCTCGGCGCCGAGTTCCTCGAAGACCGACTGCACGTGCTTCGGGTCGATATTGGCGCTGACCGGATGGGCGAACAGGGCGTGCAGGACCTTGCGGTGACGATGGTTCATGGGCGGCTGGCCTTTCGTGCCGTGATGGCGTCGGCCGCCATATTCCGCGCCTTGCGCAGCGGCGCCTTGCGCCGGATCAAGGATGCCGCTGCATCCGATCGCGCAGGGCGCATGTCTCGATCCAGGGACCGCCCTGGTTCGGATCGAGGCCGGCGCGCCGCGCGGAGGAAGCGCGCTATGCGCGCCCGTAGGTGTCCTCGTAGCGAACGATGTCATCCTCGCCGAGATACGACCCGGACTGCACCTCGATCAGCACCAGCGGGATGATCCCCGGATTCTCCATCCGGTGCACGCAGCCGAGCGGCAGGTACACGCTCTCATTCTCGCGCAGCATGATCTCCTCGGCGTCGCGGCGGACGATGGCGGTGCCGGACACGACGACCCAATGCTCGGCCCGGTGGTAGTGCTTCTGCAGCGACAGCTTCGCCCCCGGGCGCACCTGGATCTTCTTCACCTGGAACCGCTCGCCGAGGATCAGCCCCTCATAATGGCCCCAGGGACGATAGGCGCGGCGATGCTCGATGGCTTCCTTGCGGCCCTTCGCGCGCAGCTGCTCGACCAGCTTCTTCACGTCCTGCGCGCGGTCGCGATGCATCGCCAGCACGGCATCGTCGGTGACGACGATGACCGCATCCTCAAGCCCCACGACGCCGGCCAGGATCCCCTCGCTGCGCACCAGGCAGTTCTTCGCATCGACCAGTTCGACCGGCCCCTGCGTGACGTTGCCGGCAGCATCCTTCGCGCTGATGTCCCACAGCGCCGCCCAGGAGCCGATGTCGGACCAGCCGATGGCTGCGGGCACCACGGCGGCATGCTGCGTCCGCTCCATCACCGCGTAGTCGATGCTGATCGAAGGTGCGGCGATGAACGCCTCCGGCGCCAGGCGGACGAAATCAAGGTCGCGCTTCGCGCCTTCGACCGCCGCGCGGACATGGGCGAGCATCGCCGGCTCCAGCCGCTCAAGCTCGGCCAGCAGGGCCGAGGCGGTGGCGACGAACATCCCCGAATTCCACAGATGCCGGCCCCCGGCGACGAATTCGGCGGCGCGCGCCGCGTCCGGCTTCTCGACGAAGCGGGCAATGGCCTGCACGCCGGGCAGGCCGGGCAGCGCGTCGCCGGCCTCGATATACCCGTAGCCGGTCTCGGCGGCGGTCGGCTTCATGCCGAAGGTGACGATGCGGCCGGCGCGCGCGGCCGCGGCCGCCTGTTGCAGCGCGGCATGCAGCGCCGGCAGGTTTCCCACCGCCGAATCGGCGGCCATGATCCACATGACGGTGTCCGGGCCGGCTTCCTCGGCCAGCAGGGCGGCGGCGGCGATCGCCGGGGCGCTGTTGCGTCCCGCGGGTTCGAGCACGATCCGCGCATCGCGCCCGCGCAATTGCTCGGCGACCAGGAAGCGATGCGCCTCGTTGCAGACGACCATGGTCGGCAGGAAGCCCGGCCCCTCGGCGCGGGCGGCCGTCTCCTCCAGCATCGGCAGGGCGGAGGCCAGCGGCCAGAACTGCTTGGGGTAGCCTTCGCGCGACAGGGGCCAAAGCCGGGTGCCGGTCCCGCCCGAAAGGATGACGGGAAGGATCTGCAGGGGCGTCTGTGTCATGTCGTCCAGTGGTCTGATGCCGGGGGTCGCGATTGTATGCGATGCAATGGCGGCAAAGGAAAGGCGCCGGCCGGCACGGGCAACAGGGCGCGGCATGCCCGACCCGGCGGACCTGGCCGGGTGGTCCGGGTGCCGGACGTCGCTACAATGCGCCATGGCAACCGAGGTGGCGGGCATGGTCGATGGCAGGGCGGCGGATGGCGTGGCGGAGGCGACCGAGGCCGGCGGCATCCCCGATGGCTTCCTGCCCCGGCGCGCCGGCGGACCCTTCCTCGAACCGATCGGGCCGATCTTCCTCCGCGCGGGGCAGGGCGGGTCGACCTTCGGCATCCGGCTGGAACGGCGGCACTGCAACAACCAGTCCGTCGCCCATGGCGGCATGCTGGCGACCTTCGCCGACCTGGTCCTGGGCATCGGCGGCACCGAGCAGGCCGGCGCGCCAGGGCATTTCATCACCGTCAGCCTGGTGACGGACTACCTCGCTCCCGCCCCGCTCGGCGCCTGGCTGGAATGCCGCCCCGCGCTGCTGCGGCGGACCGCCCGGCTGATGTTCGTGGAAGGGCGCTTCGAGGCCGATGGCACCGCCGTGCTGCGGGCGAGCGGGGTGTTCAGCGTGCCACGGCCGAAGGCGTAAGGGGCGGAGGAGGAGGGCTCCCCGCCGAGTTCCTCAGCGTCCTGCAGGAAGCGCGGCCCATCGCCGTCGAGATTGAAGGCGATCCGGAGCGGCGCGAAGGTCGCCTCAAACACATCCGGCGTCGGAGGGCTGTTCCATGCCGTGAACCAAGCCTCCTCATTCGCTGGCGGCCATTCGGTGCAGAGCAGTCCGATCAGGAATTCCAGCGACGCGGCGCGAAAATCGGCCCGGGGCCACGTCAGAGCGAGGATGGGGTCGCTGCCGTAGCTCGAGGTGAGATCGGCGGGGCGGATGAAGCAGGGGTCGGATGGGCGGGTGGCCGGGAGCCAAGCTGAATCGAGAAGATTGTAGGGCGCCACTCCCTTGAATCTCCCCGGCCTGTTCCGACACATACTCTTCCTGCCGGAAGGAGATGCAAGCGTAAGCCTTGCGATGTGAATAAACGCCGAACTGGGACCCCGGCAGAATTAGGACTACCGCTTAGACTAAGCACAAGAAACCCCACCTGATTGCCAAGTTCGACAACACAATCAGCGCGGTGCGGGCGTTTTCGGGTAGGGCAAGATTCGGTGCTTGTTCACAGTGATCGGACCACGCGAGCAACCGCGGCACGCCGGCGTTGCGCTGACCGGAGTGAGCGATGGCGACCGCGGAGCGTTCGCCAACCCCAAAGGCACACTATTGCATTCCGGTAAAGAATCAATAGCAGCCCCGCATCCTCGCAATCCCCCCTACCTCCGCGAGGGCAATTGTGCCCCTAACTCTCGCCCGTCGGGTCCTGAGCCTGACGGGCTTCCTTTTCTTGCACGTCGTGAAGTTTTACAGCCCGTCGAGCGCGGCAGGCGGAGGCCTATTAACCTCCTGGGCTCACGCGATATTACTTTCCGGCACATTGCTTGCATTTCCGTCGCCTGCGCAAAGCGGAGGATCGTCCAATGCAATTTTGGAACGGCTTGCTCGCCTCTGGTCCGTTCGCCCTCTTGGCCGGCGCGTGGGCGTTGGATCCCATTTCGGCCTGAGCTGGCGCACCGGTGTCGATCCCGGAGCCCACCTCGCTCTCAATCCTGGGTGGCGGCGCGGTCGCTGTGATCATGCTCTACCGGGCTGTGCGCGGTAAGTAAGACACGAAACCGCTTGCGTGAGGCAGTTGGGGTCGCTTCTCGGCGCCTGACGAGGCCTTTTCGGATAGGCCTCCCTCCCCGGGAAGTGAGGGCGCCTGTGGTTAACCGGGCCGCCCGTCCCTACGCCGGAGGGGCTGACGGCGTAGGGATCACAGCTTCATTCAGCGGCTCACCGGCGTTTGGACCGCGCGCGCTTCGGGACGATCGGAAAGCGTTCCATTTGTCATGTCCAGGAGACAAGCCATGAGCATATTCGGATCCATCATGAACGGCATTTTCGGGCGGTCGGCCGCGGCACAGACCCCTGGCGCCCAACCGATCGCCTCCCAATCGACGATCGAGGCCGGTTCGACACCTCCAGTCGCTGCGCCTGGATCCGCCCCGGCTACACCGGCCGCCGCCCCGGCCGAACCCGTGGACGTCGTCGCGGTGCTGACGGAGATGCAGTCCAAGGCCGGCCAGCCGTTGAACTGGCGCCAATCGATCGTGGATCTGATGAAGCTGCTCGGGATCGACAGCAGCCTGGCCGCACGGAAGGAACTCGCGACGGAACTCGGCTACACCGGCTCCACGGATGACAGCGCGACGATGAATGTCTGGCTGCACAAGCAGGTGATGACCAAGCTCGCCGCCAATGGCGGCAAGGTGCCGGACGCACTCAAGGGCTGAGCGGCCTGGGACGCTGCCCGTCGCGGTCGGCCGTCGTCCCAGCGCCCCATTTTGTGGCCGACGCCCAATCCGTCACGGGTCCGGCGGATCAGACGCGGGGCATTACCATCACGGGAGGACAACTATGTCGGATAGAACCAGTGACGGTGGGATTGGCGCGCTGCTCGGCGCGCTGACGGGCGGGCGCGGCGGAGTGGAAGGCCTCGGCGACCTCGTGAAGCGCCTGCGGCAAGGCGGCCTGGGAGAGGAAGTCGATAGCTGGGTCGGCTCTGGCGAGAACCGCGATGTCGCGCCCGAACGCCTGGCCAACGCGCTTGGGCCGGACCAGTTGGCGGTGCTCGCACAGCACCTCGGCCTGAGCGGCGGCGAGGCCGCTGGCGGCGGCCAGGGCGCGGCCGGCGGTGGCATGATGGCGGGGATCCTCGCCCAGTTGCTGCCGCTGGTGGTCAACTGGCTGACGCCGCAGGGGCGCGTGCCGCAATCCGATGCCGAATACGGCGCGGGCGGGATGGGCGGCCTGCTGGCGGAGATGATGGGTGGCGCGGGGCAGCCGCAAGGCGGTGGAGGCGGTGGCGGCATCGCCGGGATGCTTGGTGCTCTGATGGGTGGTGGCGGCGGCGGGTCAGCAGGCGGGCTCGGGGCGCTGCTCGGCGGGCTTGCTGGTGGCGACGATGGCCAAGCGCCATCGGGCAAGCCGGGCATGGGCGGCACCGGCCCGCTACCACAGAAGCCGCGGCCGTTGCGCTGAGGCCTCCATCGCGGTGGGGAGGGGCTCACCGCGCCGCTGGCCCCGCGGCCGCATCGCGCGCAGGCCAAGGCCCCCGCATGCGGGCCGCGCGGCATCCGAGGGCACCAAAAACACGAAAGGCGGGTCCCCTGGTGGAACCCGCCTTCCAATCACCCGACCACCTTTCGGCGGTCAGGGAAACCTCAGCCGCCTTCCGCCAGGGCCGAGTCCTTGCCCTTGCGAATGTTGGGCAGCAGCATCGCCGCGAGCGCGACCGCCGCGATGGCGAGCATCGAAGCGCTGATCGGCCGCTCGATGAACACCATCGGGTCACCACGCGACAGCAGCATGGCGCGGCGCAGGTGTTCTTCCATCATCGGCCCGAGCACGAAGCCGATCAGCATCGGCGCGCCTTCCAGCCGCAGCTTCGAGCAGAGGTAGCCGAAGATGCCGAAGAACACCGTCTGGTACACGTCGAACACGTTGTTCTGCAGCGAATACACGCCGATCGCGCAGAAGATCATGATGGACGGGTACATGTAGCGGTACGGCACCGCGAGCAGCTTCACCCACATGCCGACCATCGGCAGGTTGATGACCAGCAGCATCAGGTTGCCGACCCACATGGACGCGATCAGGCCCCAGAACAGGTCCGGCTGGGCTTCCACCATGCGGGGCCCGGGCTGGATGCCCTGGATGATCAGCGCGCCCACCATCAGCGCCATCACGGCGTTGGCCGGGATGCCGAGCGTCAGCAGCGGGATGAAGGAGGTCTGCGACGCGGCGTTGTTGGCCGATTCCGGACCGGCCACGCCTTCGATCGCACCGGTGCCGAATTCGTGGCGGTACTTCGAGAGCTTGCGCTCCATCATGTAGGACCCGAAGGAGGCGAGCGCGGCGCCGCCACCCGGCAGGATGCCCAGGATCGAGCCCAGCGCGGTGCCACGCAGCACCGACGGGATGGACCGCTTCACTTCGGCGCGCGTCATCATCAGGCTGCCGACCTTGCCCGACATGACCGAACGCGATTCCGGCCGCTCGAGGTTGAGGATGATCTCGGCGATGCCGAACATGCCCATGGCGATCGAGACGAAGCCGACGCCGTCCGACAGTTCCGGGATGCCGAAGGTGAAGCGCTGCTGGCCCGTCTGCACGTCCGTGCCGACCATGCCGAGCGAGACGCCGAACACCACCATGCCGATCGACTTGATGACCGAGCCCTGCGCCAGCACGGCCGAGATGATCAGGCCCAGGAACATAAGCGAGAAGTAATCCGCCGGACCGAATGACAGCGCCACCTGGGTCAGCGCCGGGCCCGACGCCGCGACCAGCAGGGTGGAGACGGTGCCCGCGAAGAAGGACCCGAGGGCCGCGATGGTCAGCGCCGCGCCGGCCCGCCCGTTGCGGGCCATCTTGTAGCCTTCGAGCGTGGTGACGACCGAACTGACCTCACCTGGCAAATTCAATAGGATGGCCGTGGTCGAACCGCCGTACTGCGCGCCGTAGTAGATGCCGGCGAGCATGATGATGGCGGTGGTGGCCGGCTGGCCGAAGGTGATCGGCAGCAGCAGCGAGATGGTCGCCACCGGGCCGATGCCCGGCAGCACGCCGATCGCCGTGCCGATGATGCAGCCGATCAGGCAGAACAGCAGGTTGTTCAGCGTGAGCGCGACCGCGAAGCCGTGCCCAAGATTGGTAATGAGATCCATTGGTTCGTTCCCCCCGTCTCAGAACTGCGGCCAGACGGGCACGCGGATGTCGAGTTCCCAGATGAACACCGCCCAGCACAGCACGCAGAGGAAAACCACCAGGCCGGCGACCCCCTTGGGCGTATGCGTCTCATCGGCCAGCGCCGACAGGATGACCGAGGCGGCGATCGCGATCATCAGGCCGAGCGGTTCGAGTAGCAGGCCGAACAGGGCGAAGGCCGCGCTGATCAGGAACAAGGGGCGCCAGGACGGGATGATGCTCGGCACCATGCAGCCGACGAACATGCCGATCCCGAGCGGGTTCCAGCTCGACGACGGCCAGCCCGGGATCTGCGCGGCGACCAGCCCCGCCACGGTGCCGATCACGACGCCGCCGATCAGGGTCCCGACTTCGGCACCCGTCCATTTTTCGAGCGGGTCCGGGCCGTTGAAGAACGCCGCGATCAGCACCAAGATCCCCAGGCCCAACTGGATGGCGAAGGCCAGCCAGGGCATGTAGCCCGGGCCCATGCGCCGCGCGCTGCCCATCGTGTGGTCCATGTTGAGCCAGAGGCCGATGGCCGCCAGCCCTATCAGCAGACCCGCAGAAATCAGGTCCTTTGTGTTTAGCTTCATCCGCTTTCGCCCACCCACTAGATGATGAAGTTGATCGTTGACCGGCTAATCGGCCGTCGCGCCGGAAGCCTGCACGAGTGGCGCCCACAGGGCCACCTCCCGTCGCACGAAATCCGTGTAACCTTCCGCCGTCAGATCCCCGGGCGTGCCGCCGAGCTCGGCGAAGCGCGACCGAATCTCCGGACTGGACAGGAAGGCGCGCGTCTCACTGTTCAGGCGGTCGACGATGCCTGCCGGCGTGCCGGCGGGAAAGGACAGCCCGAACCAGGAATCGCTCGCCAGGTCGAAACCCTGCTCGCGGAAGGTCGGAACATCGGGGAATGACGGGTGCCGCTCGGCCGAGGCCATGCCGACCGCCACCACCGAACCCTGGCGGATATGCGACGCGGCCGAAGGCAGGCTGTCGGACATCATCGCGACCTGGCCGGCGATCACCGCCTGCATCGCGGGCCCCGCGCCACGGAAAGGAATGTGGTTCAGTTCCTTGTCGACCAGCTGGCCCATCCGCACCACCATCAGGTGGTTCGACGACCCCGCGCCGGAGGTCGCGACATCAAGCCCGCTCGGCGAGCGCGCCTTCGCGACGGCATCGCCCAGGGTGCGGATGCCCGAGCGCGGATTGGCCACCCACACGGTCGGATTGGTCACCACCAGCGCAGCATGCGCGAAGTCGGTCACCGGGTCGTAGCGGACGCGACCGCGATAGACCGCCGGGCTGATCGCATGGCTGGCGATGTTCGACATCACCAGCGTGTACCCGTCGGGGGCCGAGCGCGCGACGAATTCGCTGCCCAGCGTCGCCCCGGCGCCGGGGCGGTTGTCGATGATGACCGAGACGCCCAACCGGTCCTGCAGACCCGCCGCGACCAGGCGCGCGACAAGGTCAGTCGTCCCGCCGGGCGCGAAGGGCACCACGATGCGGATCGACTGCGACGGCCATGACTGCGCAACGGCGCTGCGTCCGGCGATCGGTGCTGTGACGATCGAAGCCAGCAATGCGCGCCGGCTTGGCGCCCAGGACATTGAACCTCCCCACTTCTTCCCGGTTCGCCCTATGGCATGCGCCTTGCGGCCCCGCAAGCGCCAGCCTTGTCTGCGCGCCGCGCTCACCTATGCTCGAAGTAATCTGACGTTTCATCGGAATTCCCGCCATGCTCACCAACGACCCGCAGCGCGCAATCCGCGAGGCCGCCGATGCTGCGGCGCCGCATCTGATCGCGATGCGCCGCGACATCCATCGGATGCCGGAACTCGCCTTCCAGGAAACCCGCACCGCGGGCATTGTCGCGGCCGAACTCGCGCGGATGGGCATCCCGCATCGCACCGGCGTGGGCGTGACCGGCGTGGTCGGCGAGATCAAGGGCGGCAGGCCCGGCCCGACGCTCGCGATCCGCGCCGACATGGACGCGCTGCCGATCCATGAGGAGACGGGCCTCGACTTCGCCTCCTCGATCGACGGCCAGATGCACGCCTGCGGGCACGACATTCACACCGTCACGCTGCTTGGCGTCGCCGCGCTGCTTAAGGATCTCGCGCCACAGCTGGCCGGCACGGTGCGGCTGATCTTCCAGCCGGCGGAGGAAGTGCTGGAAGGCGCCGCCGCGATGATCGCCGAAGGTGCGGCGGACGGCGTCGACCTCGCGCTCGGCTTCCACAACCATCCCGACATGCCCGTGGGCAGCTTCGGCTTCGTGCGCGGCCCCTGCCTGGCGGCGTCGGACCGCTTCGACCTGGTGGTGCGGGGCAAGTCGGGCCATGCCGCGCACCCCTACGCCGCCGTCGATCCCATCGTCGCTGCGGCCCATTTCATCACCCAGGCGCAGACCGTCGTCAGCCGGGAGATCAAGCCGCTGCATCCGGCGGTCGTGACGGTGGGCATGGTCCAAGGTGGCGCCACCTACAACATCATCCCCGAGCGGGTGGCGCTGAAGGGCACGGTGCGCACCCTGCATGCCGCCGCGCGCGACACCGCCGAAGCCGCGCTGCGCCGCCTCGCCGACGGGCTGGAGACAACGATGCGCGTGCGCTGCACCATGACCTATGCGCGCATGGTCCCCGCCCTGCTCAATGACGACCGCGTGCTGGAACCCGTGCTGGCGGCCGTCACGCGCCAGATGGGCGTGGCGCCCGAGGAAGGCGAGCCGTCAATGGGCTCGGAGGATTTCGCCGCCTTCGCCGCCCGTGCGCCGGCCTTCCACCTGCGCATCGGTGCCGGTGCCCCCGGCCGCGACGACCGCCTGCACAATGCGATGTACCAGCCCGACGAACGCTGCATCGCCCTCGGCGTCCAGGCGCTTTCCCCCGCGGCCCTGGACATGCTCTCCTAGGAGGCATGCTCTCGTAGGATGGGCGGGCCGGTCCCGTTCGCGCACCCTGCCGACAGACAGAAAAAGGAGGGGGCAGGGGGGAGTGCTCTCCCCCGCCCTTATGTCGAATGACCCATCGCATCGCTGAACTCGCGGCCCCCGAGGTCGCCTCCCGCCTGGCCGCGGGCGCTGTCGCCCTGCTCCCTATGGGCAGCCTCGAAACCCACGGCCCCGCCCTGCCGATGGGCGACTACATCATCGCCGAGGAGATCGCCGCGCGCATCGCGTCGGCGGCGACCGCCATCGGTGCCGACGCGCTGGTCGCCCCCGCGATCCCCTTCGGCGGCGAGGACTACTTCACCGGTGTGGCGGGCGGCATCACGCTGTCCGTGGCGACGCTGACCGCGGTGATCGAGGAGATGGCCGAGGCCTTCATCCGCACCGGCACGCGCCGGATCATGATCGTCAACGGCCATGCCGGCACGATCGGCCCGGCGGAAGCCGCCGCCCGTGCCCTGCGCCGCCGCCACGGCGTCATTATCCCGGCGCTGCATCTGTGGCGGGAGGGGGCGAAGATCCACACCGCGCTCGGCGGCACCGCCGAGACCTTCGGCCATGGCGGCGACCCGGTCGCCTCGGTGGCCTACGCCCTGCGTCCGGAACTGTGCCTGCCGCAGGCGATGCGCCAGCGCGAGCCGGTGGGACCCTATCTTGGCCTGCCGCCGACGAATTTCGGCGTGGTGCGCACCCATGGCCTCGATTTCTCGGTGCCGATGTGGGTCGAGGAGGTCGCACCCGGCGGGCTGATCGCACCCGATGCCAGCGGTGCCGATGCGGCGCATGGCGCGGCGATCGTCGAGCGGCTGGTCGCCGGCGGGGCGGCGATGTGCGCGCTGCTGCGGGACCAGGTGAGCTGAGGGTCGCGCGGGCCGGACCAGAGGGGCCTTGCCCCTCTCGTGCTCACTCCACCAAAGGGCAGTGGCCCTTTGGAAACCATCACCTGGCGCCGGGCATGACGGTCAGGAACGGTGCCCCGGATCATTGTTATGCCGGGCGCGATCCAGGTCGCCGGAGCGGCCGCCGTCCGCCCGGCATCAAGTTGAGGTTTCCAAAGGCCTTAAGCCTTTGGTGGGGGAGGTCCGGAGGGGGCAAAGCCCTCTCCGGTCCCATCGCCCGACCGAACCATGCCGGCGCCCAAGGGGCAGGTCTTTCACGCGCCCCGGCGCAGGATTTGCAAAACCGCCTGCACGACCGCATCAAGGATTCTCCATGACCCGCATTTGCGTTTTCGGCGCCGGCGCCATCGGCAGCCACCTCGCCACCCGTGCCGCGCTTGGCGGGGCGGAGGTCTGCGTCATCGCCCGCGGCCCCCACCTCGCCGCGATGAAGGAACACGGCATCACCCTGCATGCCGCCGACGGCGTGAAGACGGTGAAGGTGCAGGCCGCCGCCACCGCCGCCGAGATCGGCCCGGTCGATGCCGTGCTGATCACCACCAAGGTCCCCGCCCTGCCGGTCGCGGCCGAGGCGATCGGCCCGCTGCTCGGCGCCGACACCCCGGTCGCCTTCGTCACCAACGGCATCCCCTGGTGGTATTTCCTGCGCCATGGCGGCGCTCAGGAAGGCCGCCGGCTGCCGCTGCTCGACCCGGGCGGGGTGATCGAACGCCTGGTCGGCATCGAGCGCACGCTCGGTGGCGTCGTCTATTCCGCCAGCGAGGTCATCGCCCCCGGCGTGGTGAAATCCGAACATGCCGACATCAAGCTGTTCCTCGGCGAACCCGATGGCAGCCTGTCGGACCGTGCGAAGATGATCGCCGGCTTCATCGATGCCGGCGGCATGCCCTGCCCGGTGGTGAACGACATCCGGCATCGGGTGTGGGGCAAGCTGATGGGCAACATCACGTCCGGCCCGCTGTGCATCCTGTCGCGCTCGCACATGAAGGCGACGCTCGCCGACGGGGCGGTGTTCGATGCCGGCGTGCGCATCGCCGACGAAGGGGCGGCCCTGGCGCGTGCCTATGGTTTCGATCTCGCCACCTCGGGCGAATCACGGATGCGGAGGTCGGCCGACATCACGCACAAGCCGTCCATCCTGCAGGACCTTGAACTCGGCCGGGCGATGGAAATCGACGCGCTGCTGACGGTGCCGCTGCTGATGGCGCAGGAAGCGGGCGTGGCGATGCCGACTTTCGAACTCGTCGCAAGGCTGGCGACGCAGGCGGCGACGGCGTCGGGGCTCTACACGCCGGCTGGGGGGATGTAGGGCGAGGCAGGCGGCCCCTCCCGGTCCCTTCGCACCAAAGGCCATTGGGCCTCCCGCCGGCCCCAGTGGCGCGAAGCGGACCGGCATGACGAACCGCATGGGTCCATCCCCCCTTGGCGGCGAGGATTCCCGACAGCGCCCAAGGCAATTCCGGCACCGATCCCCACATTCCGGGCTGCGCGTGCAAATTGCCCAGAATCCCGCGGTCCAGGGACCCCGGCGGTCCCTGGCGGGGTGGCTTGGAGGGGCGGCGCCCCTCCAACTTTCGCGCCATGAGCCGCCACCGTTCGCGGATTGGCCGCGCATGGGTCAACGCCCATCATCGCGATGCAACCTTCCGCCATGTCCCGCGTTGGCTCGTCACCACACCACGAAAGGTTGAGCCACGATGAGCAGCAATGCCCTTTATTTCATGGTCGGTGCCCTGCTGGTCGGGCTGATCGGCGCCGGGGTCTGGATGTATCAGGACAGCCACCGCCCGGGTGTCGAGATCTCGGTCGGCCGCAACGGGGTGTCGATCGAAGGGCGCTGACGGCGGCTGCTCACGCGCTTTCGGGCAGCAGGCCGGTGCGGATCACATGCGGCCAGGCGGCGTTGAAGCCGACATCCTCGGCCCGCTTCGCCGCCGCTTCCCAGTCGTAGGCGATCGCCAGCATCTCCACCTGGACCGCATCGCCATCCAGGTGCAGCACGGCATAGCGCGCATGCGGCGTGCCGGCTTCCTGCCGATGCGCCGGCTCGCGGCTGATGCGGAAGCCCGGCAGGCCGAGGCTGCCCGGATTGACCACCAGCGGCCCGCCCGGGACCTGCACGAGCCCGCTGCGATGACTGTGGCCGCACAGCACGACGCGCGCGGCCATGCCCGCCTCGCCCAGCCGCTCGCGCAGCACCGCCATGGGGGCAGGGCGCAGGCGTTCGGCGACGACTTCCTCGATCAGGTTCTGCACATCCGACCCGGGCGACCCATGCACCGCGAGCACGCCCGGCTCGGGTTCCAGCGCGGTCGGCAAGCCCAGCAGCCAGCCACGCTGGTCCGATGACAATTCATCGTAGGCGAGACGATCCTGCTTACCCATCGTCGCGGGGTCGTGCTCGCTGATCCAGCGGTCATGGTTGCCGCGGATGCAGGGGATGCCGGTCGCGGCGAGCATCTCCACCGTCTCGCGCGGCCAGCCCGCGCCCGAGGCGATGTCGCCCAGGCAGATGATCTCCCGCAGGCCCCGCGCGGCCGCATCCTCCAGCATCGCGTCGAGGGCCGCGGCATTGCCGTGGATATCCGTGATCACTGCCAGTCGCATGCGCGCGCCCTCTCGGTCCGGCGCGCAGTCTTCGCCTTTCCACGCCGCCGCGTCACCCCCGCCGCAGCGCTGCCCCGCCCGCATCGCGCGCCGCGCGGTCGCGCATGGCGACGAAGACCGAACGCTGCGCATGGCTGCCGCCGAGGTCGTGCAGCCGCGGCAGCACCGCATCGAAGCCGCATCGCGCATCCGTCGCCGCGCCGGCCATCGCCGCCGCCACGGCACGCGCCGCACCGAGCCCGACCTCGGCATGAAGCCGCGCCTGGCTGTCGGTTTCGCGTTCCGCATGGGCGGCGATGGCGGCGATCATGCGCGACGCCGCTTCATCCCGCCCGGCACCGCCCAGGGCCAGAACGTAGTGTAGGTCGGCGAAGGCCCAGGCCTGCTCGCCGATGCGGCGTTCGGCGATGTCGGCCAGTGCTTCCCAGCGCCGCGCGCCGACCGGCATGCCGGCCGCCTGCAGTCGCCACAGCAGATGCGCGGCATTCATCAGGTCGCGAACATCCTCGCTCGGCGCCGCCCAGACCTGGCGGTCATACAGCGCCAGCGCTTCCTCATTCTGCCCCAGGGCGAGATGGAACAGCGCCCGGTGCCAATGCACGTGGCGGACGAAATTGCTGCCGCCGGCGAGGTTCGGTTCCAGCCAGCGCAGCCAGGCGATGCCTTCGCGCATGCGCCCCTGCGCGCCGATGGCATGGGCCACCGCATGGGCGCCCCACAAATCACCCGGTTCCATCGCGACGGCGCGGCGCCCGACCACCTCGGCGCGGGCGGCATCGCCGGTCTCCTCCAACGCGAAGGCATGGCAGCCGAGCAGGTACGCGTAGCCCTGCATGGTCGCGTCCCAGCGCGGCAGCGCGCCTTCGATGGCGTGGCGCATCTCGGCCGCCTGGCCGAGCATGAAGCGGATGCCGTGCGACAGCCGCAGCGCCAGGATGTCGTGCGGGTCCTCCTGCACCATGGCCTCCAGCCCGGCAGCCGCCCGGTCCATGTCGCCGCCCTCCGTCCAGCAGGCCAGCGCCTGGGTCAGCGCCCGCTCGCGCGGCGTGGCGCCGCGCGCGGCGATCGCGTCCCGCGCCCGTGCCAGGCTGGCCATCGCTTCGGCGATCAGCGGCCGGCGCGCTGCCAGCATCTGCGCGAAACCGGCCAGCGCATGCCCGGCGACGAGCAGCGGGTCCGCCGCCAGTGCCGCGCCGAGCCGTGCGCCTGCCTCCGCCTTCTGCCCCAGCAGCGCCATGACCGCGGCATCGAAGTCCTGCGCGGCGGCGGCGCTCTCGGTGGTGATGGCCAGGCTGCGGGGGTCGTGCTGCATGGGGTGCTCCTTGCGCCTCTGACCCCGCTTTCGCCGCGTGGTGCGGCGCGGTTACGGGCGCGGCAGCGCGGTCTGGCCGAGCACCCAGCCTTCCCAGGCGTGGATCGCCGGATCATCCGGGATGAAATCCGGCCGCGCCCCATCCAGCACGCCGATCAGGCCGAGCAGCCCGATCACCGAATCGAAGCGGTCCTCGCCGGCGGCATCGGCGCCGAAGCCTGCCGCGACCATGCCGTGGAGGGCGACATCAGGGGTCACCCGCCGCGCCGCCATCGCCGCCAGGACCGGTTTCGCCAGCGCCGCGCGATCCGCCTGCACCCGCTTCGACCCGCGCATCACCAGGCCGCAATGCCGCAGCGCCTCGGCCGGATAGACCTCCGCCAGCACGGCCCGCCCGGGCGCGAGCAGCCCATGCAGCCCGCCCGCGAAAGGCCAGATCGCATAAGGCGCGCCGGCGGCCAGCCCCGGCGCCAGCCAGTCCCGCCAGGCCGCGATCGCCGCCTTGCCCGACTGGTTGGCGCCGAGCGTCCAGAACACCGGCGCACCTGCCGGCCGCTCGGTGGTCGCCCGGTCGCACCAGCGCGACAACCCCCGCGCATCGTCCAACCCCAGCGCCTGCGCATGCGCCGCCCGCGTCATCCCCTTCACCCCTCGCGCCGGATAGAAGGGCCGGCCGCGCGAAACCTCCGCCAATGTTGCCGCCACGCTGAAGAAGCCGGCATCACCCGCCCGCCCGCGCAGGAAATCGACGAAGCCGCCCTCGGCCCGCCCCTGCGCGAAACCCCGCGGCACGCCAAGCGGCAGGTCGAGCCCCATGGCCACCGGCACCCCTTCGGCCAGCAGCCCGCCCACCCGTGCCGCCGGGTCGCCGACCGGCACCGGCGCTGACGCCACCCAGCCACGCGGCCCGCGCCGGGCGATGCTGACCCAGCGCTTGCGCGGGTCGATGCTCCAATCCGCATGCGCCGCGATCATTTCCACGCGCCATCCGCTCCGATCATTCCGCGCGCCTTCCGGTGCCGGCTGTTTCCCACGCGCCTTCCGGTGCCGGCTGTTTCCCACGCGCCTTCCGGTGCCGGCTGTTTCCCACGCGCCTTCCGGCGTCATCTTTCCCACGTGCCTTTCGGCGTCACCTTTCCCACGTGCCTTTCGGCGCCAACTTTCCCACGCGCCTTTCGGCGCGATGTTGCGATACGCTGACGTGACGACCACACGGAGAGCGACCATGGACGCGACCCCAGTCATCGCCCTGCCGGGCCAGGACGCCGCTCATCCGGATGGGCAATACGGCTCCGTCGCCAAATGGTTCCATTGGATCACGGTCGGCCTCATCGCCATCGCCCTGCCCACCGGCTTCGTCATCAAGTTCATCACCGAGGCATCCGACAGCGTCTACAAGATGGGCTTCTACGCCATCCACGAGAGCGCCGGGCTCACCATCCTGTTCGCCGCCATCGCCCGCATCCTGTGGAAACTGACGCACAAGGCGCCGCCGCACCCAGCCGACCTGCCGCCCATCCTGCGCACCGCCGCCACGGCGACGCATCACGGGCTCTATGCGCTGCTGATCCTCCAGCCGCTGCTCGGCTTCTTCGCCACCAATGCCTGGGGCTTCCCGCTGCGCGACCAGACCGCCTATCTCGGCTTCATCCACCTGCCGAAATTCATGGAAACCTCCGAAGGCCTGGCGAACATCCTGCAATGGGGCCACACCATCGGCGGCTACCTGTTCGTGGTGCTGCTGGCCGCGCATATCGGCGGGGCGATCTTCCACCACGCAATCCGCCGCGACGGCACGCTAATGCGGATGCTGTAGTCAGCCCCACGCCGCACCATATCGGGGGCATGGCAGCGACCCGAAGCGACCCCCCGCGCGAGGACGACCTGCGGCACGCGGTCGTCGAATGCCCGATCTGCGGCGAGCCCACCATGCCCAACCTTCTCGCCGATGGCAGCCGCGTCTGCTCCTGCCCGGCGGAACGCGCGCTGGTGCTGCCCGGCGACACCAGCCCGCCCCTGCCGCCACCGGTGGACGACACCAGTTTCGTGGCCACCAAGCACGACGCCTCGGCCGCCCTGCCGATTTTCACGGGCCAGTTTGGCCGAGACATCCAGACCGATGCGTTCAAGCCGCTGAACGATCCGCCGGGCACGGAATAGCCAACTCGCCCTTCACGGATCATCGGCGTCGGCCGTCACCACGCGCAGGCGCATCAGCAGCCCCGGCCCGGCCTCGACCTCCGCACGCAATCCGCGGGCCGAAACCTCCACCACCGGCGCCTCGCCCGGCCCGGCCGCCAGCGCTGTCAGCACCGGCCCGACCGGCAGCCCGAACAGGTCGAGCACCGCACCGGCCGCCGCGGCGGCCCGCCACCATGCCTCCCCGTCGCCAGGCCCGGTCGGCCAGGCCAGCACCACCGCGACCCGCCGACCACCCGCCACCCGCTGCACCGTCAACACCGGCACGGCGGAAGCCGGCACCGCCGTCGGGCATTGGAAGGGCGGCACCTCGATCGCCCCGCGCCACAATTCCGGCTCGGCGCAGCCCAGCGCCCGGGCCACCAGCGGCGCCAGCGCGGCGATGAAACCGGGCAGCACCGCGACATCAAGGGCGAGCGCCTCGGCCTCCGCCACGCCGGCCAGGCGCGGGCCGGGGCAGGGGCGCAGCTCCACCCGGTCGTTCATCGGCTCGGCCAGGCCGGGTGCCGCGAGTTTCGCCGGCACGCGGTCGCCGACCGCATCCAGCGCCACATCGCGCGGATCGATGCCCTGCCGCGCCATGACCCCGGCGATTGCCTGGGCACGGGCCAGCGCCAGCGCCTCCGCTCCCGGTCCGCGGTCGGCATGGCCGCGCAGGCACTGCCCGCGAAAGCCGGGCGGGCGCGGTGGGCGGAGAAAGCCGAGCAGCGCATTGCGCGCATCGACGGTGACTTCGGCGCTGCCGGGGGCGAACAGGATCACCGCGCCATCGGGCACGAACAACTGGCCCCGCGCCGGCATCGCCAGCACGGTCATGCCCAGCAGTATGGCCGGCAGGATCCTCCGCATGGCGCCACGCTACACCGCGCGGCGCCGCGGTCAGAGCGGCTTCTGCGCCTTTTCCAGCAGGCGACCGAAGAAGCCGGGCTTCTTCGCGGCCGCCGCGGCCTTGGCCGGTGCCGCGGCTTCCTCGCGGGCTTCCGCCGCCGCGCGCTTGTCCTTGTCGGCCAGCCACCTGTCGAGGCTCATGCCCGCCTTCGCTGCGCGCTTCGCCTCATAGGCGCGCTGCGCCTCCGTCATCTTCCGATCGCTCATGCCGGGAACCTTTGCCGAGGCGCCGTGAATGGCCCGGCGCGCGCCTTCCGGCAAGGGGCCGCGCGTGCGAGTCTGGCATCATGGATATTCCGGACACCCCCTTCCGTGCCGACACCGCGGCCTTCGGCCCGGGGCGCACCGCCCCGGCCGGGCGCACGCATGCGCAACCACGCGCGACCGACCGCTGCCCCATCCGCGCGAAAGCCGGGCGGGCGGATGCCGGCGCCGGCGTCTGAGGTCAGGACATGGAACCGAAGGTCAAAGCCGGCATCTGGGTCTCGATGGCGATCCGCCTGTCGGACATGGCCGGCCGCCCGGCCGCCGTGCTGCGCAAGGGAGACCCCGATTCCGGCGGCATCCTGTGCCTGCTGCGCGGGCGGGACGGCTTCGTGGTGCTGTCCCAGGCGCGCGACGCCGAAGGCCGCCCGTCCTGGGTCCGCGGTACCGGCGCGGCGCCGGTCGAGGAAGCGCTCGCCAACGCCTATGTCGATCGGCAGGTGAAGCGCGACCCCGATCTTTGGGTGCTGGAATTCGAGGCGCCGGACCTGATGCCGCCGTTCGAGGCGCGGATGATCTGATCGCCCGCCGCGGCGACACCGGCGGTCATCCCGCGGGCCGGCCCGCCGGCGCGATTTCGGCGGCAGGGCATCGCCGCGCATGCTACCGTTCCGACCGGCAACCTTCTTCCACCCCCTCGACCCGTGGCCGGAAAGGAGCACCGCCGATGACCACCTACATCATGCTGGGCGATTGGACCGACCAGGGCATCCGCGCCATCGCGGACAGCCCGAAGCGGCTCGATGCCGCGCGGAAGATGCTGGCCGAGATGGGCGGCAGCTTCGGCGCCTTCTACATGACCATGGGCGACCACGACATGGTCGCGGTCTACGAGGCACCGGACGACGCCATCGCGGCCCGTTTCTCGCTGATGCTGGCACGCAGCGGCGCGGTCCGCACGCGGACCCTGAAGGCGTTCCCGGAAGCGGCCTACCGCCAGGTGATGGCGTCGCTCGGATAGAGCGTGATTCGTACCAACGGCCCGAGTCAAAGCCTCGGGCCGTTGGTATCAAACCTTCGGTGCATTCGCACCCATGGTCATCACACTCCATTGGCCCGGGCAGTTCGACCTGGCGCCGCAGTCGCGCGAAGGGTGTCGCGCGCACGCCGCATCATGACGGGCCCCTGTCCGTGGCGCCGAGCCCATCGATCGCACGTCACGACGACCGCCCGCCATGCCCGTCGCCAAAAGCCCGCGGTCCAGGGGCCCGCTGGCCCCTGGCGGGGAGGTTTGGAGGGGCGGCGCCCCTCCATTCCGCGTCACCGCCCCCTCGGGCTCATCACGCGACCACCACCCGATCCCGCCCGCCCTGCTTCGCCGCATACAGCGCCCGGTCCGCCGCCATCAGCGCCGCCTCGACGCCGTCCTCCATCCCCTCCACCGCCGCCACCCCGGCCGAGGTGGTGACCACCGCCCCGTGGCCCGCCGGATGCGGCACGGCGCTGCGGATCTCGCCGCGCACGCTTTCGGCCAGGGCGGCGGCCTGGGCCGTCGTCATGCCGGGGCACAGCACGGCGAATTCCTCCCCGCCGAGCCGCCCGACCACATCCGATGCCCGCACATGCCGGCGCAGGGCTGCGGCGGTGCCGCGCAGCACTGTGTCGCCGGCGGCGTGGCCGTGGCCGTCATTGATGCTCTTGAAACGGTCGAGGTCGAACATCACGACGGCGGCGCCCTCGCCGCGGCGCCGACACGCGTCCAGCGCGGCCGAGGCGTCGGCGGCGAAGCCCCGGCGATTGGCGAGTTCGGTCAGCGCATCGGTCACCGATGCCCGTTCCAGCGTGGCGAGGGCAGCGTCGCGCTGCCGGACCAGGCGCAGCGCCTGGATCATCAGCAGCGGCACGCCCGCGTCGAACAGCAGCCACAGCCACGCGCCGGCATAGGATGCCATCTGCTCGCCGGGGCTGAGGGCGGCGTGGATGTCGTTGAGCGTGAGCAGCCCGGCGACCAGCAGCAGCGCGGCGGCGAAGCCCAGCATCGGCCGAGGGCTGACGCCGACCGGGGTGCCTGCCCGTGCCTGGCGCCCGACGATCAGCAGCGTGACCAGGCACAGCGCCACGATGCCCGACCGCGCCGCGATGTAGACGATCTCGGTATGGGTCACGGATGCGCGCTCACCGGTCGGTCAGCCGCACCTCGATCCGCCGGTTGCGCGCATAGGCGGCTGGGCCGTCGCCCTCGTCGATCGGCTGGGTGTCGCCGAAGGACGTCGCCGCCACCCGGTTGGCCGGCAGGCCCTCGGCGATCAGCAGCTGCGCGACGGCGATGGCGCGCGCGGCCGCCAGTTCCCAGTTGCTGGCGAAGCGGCTGGAGCGGATCGGTGTTCGGTCGGCATGGCCATCGACGCGCACCACCCAGGCGATTTCGCGTGGGATCTGCGGCGTTACCTCCAGCAGCACGCGCGCCAGGTCGCGCACCTGCTGCCGCCCGGCCTCCGACAACTCGGCCGATGCGGGGGAGAACAACACTTCTCCCTGGAACACGAAGCGGTCGCCAACGATGCGCACCTCGGGGCGTTCGCCCAGCACCTGCCGCAGCCTGCCGAAGAAGTCGGAGCGGTAGCGCTGCAATTCCTCGACGCGGGCGGCCAGCGCCGCGTTCAGCCGCTGGCCGAGCATGGTGATCTGCGCATCGCGGTCGCGGCCAGATGCTTCCTCCAGCTGCAAGGCGGTGACCAGGCGTGCGATCTCGGCGCGCAGGGATTCGACTTGGCGCGTCAGCAACGCGACCTGGGCGCGCGCGCTGTCGGCGAGGCGCGTCTGCTCGGCGGCGGCGGTCTGCGCCTCGGCGGCGCGGGTCGAAGCGGCGGTGCCCTGGTTCTCGGCCTGGGCGCGCAGGGCGTCGGCCTCGGCACGGGCGCGTTCGGCCGCGGCGATGCGCGCGGCGGCATCGCGTTCGGCCTCGGCCCGCGCGCGCTCGGCATTCGCTTGCACGGTGGCGGCCTGGCGGGCGATGTCCTCGGCGCGCTGGCGCGCCTGTTCGGCGGTGGCGGCCCTGGTGACGGCATCGCGGGCGGCGGCTTCGGCAGTGCGTTGCGTGGCCTCGGCAGCGGTCGCGCGCTGCTGGGCGGCGCGGGATTCGGCTTCCGACGCACCGGCGCGCGCATTGGCGGCAGCGGCGAGGCCCTCGGCGGCCTCGCGCCGGCGCTGCGCCTCGGCGGCTTCGGTGGCGGTGCGCGCGGCGGCCTGTTCGGCGGCGATGCGGCCGCGTTCCTCCTGCCCGGCCCGTGCGAGCGCGGCCTGCGCCTGGCGTTCCAGTTCCTCGCGCAGCGCGGTCAGCGCCTGCACCTGCTGGTTCAGCCGGGCGAGGTCGGCAAGCCGGGCGGTGATGGTCTCGCGGTCGGTGCGCACCTGCTGGTTCAGCGTGGCCGCCTCGGCGCGCAGCGCTTCGAGGTCGCGCCGCGCGGCGGCGAGTTGTTCGGCCGTCTGCGTGGCCTGCCGTTCGAGTGCGGCGCGCTGCTGTTCGGTCTGCGTCAGGTTGCGCCGCGCATCGGTCAGGTCCCGCGTGGTGCGCGCGGCATCGCCGCCGACGTTTTCCGCCCGCGCCACCGCCTCGGCCAATTGGCGTTCCAGCGTGGCGACGCGTTCTTCCGTGCCGCGCGCGCCAACGCCGAGGTCGGCGAGCCGCGCCGCCAGCCGTTCCTGTTCGCTGCGCGCGGTGTCGCGTTCGCCGGTCAGCCGGTCGCGTTCCTCGCGCAGCGTGCCCAGTGAGCGCAGCGCGTCGTCGCGCGCCGCGGCAGCGGATGCCAGCTCTCCGGTCGCGCGCGCCAGCCCGCTGCGCAATTCCTCGGCCTGGCCACGTTCCAGCGCCAGCAGTTCCGCCAGTTCCGACACCTGCCGGTTCAGCCGGTCCAGCGCGCGGTCGCGCGAGGTCAGCGCGACCGACAGGAACCCCTGCGCCAGCACGAAGACCATCAGCACGAAGATGATGACCATGAGCAGCGTGGACAGCGCATCCACGTAGCCCGGCCAGACATCGAGGCCGCCACCGCCGCGGCGACGGTTGGAGGAGCCGGCCACGACCTAGGCCCGGCCGGTCATGAGCGCGGCGATTCCTCGGCGATCGCGGCGATGGTACGCGTCAGGATCTTGATCTCGTTCCTGATCTCGGACGTCGCCTGGACGCGCCCCTGCGCCACTTCCTCGATCAGCCGCGCCATGTAGATCTCGAGGTTGCGGATATTGCCCCGCGTCGCCTCGTCGATCGCCCCGCGTTCCTGCCCGTCGGCCAGCTTCGCCAGCGCCATCGCGATGGTGGACTGGCCTTCGGCGACGCGCACCATCACCTGGTTGTTGGCGCGCATCTGCTCGGTCAGCACGGTCAGCCGCTCGGTCATCGTCATGATGGCGTTCGACGTCGCCGCGCGGCCTTCCTCGCCACGCTGCAGGATGGTCTGCAGGCCTTCGAGGTTCTCTGCCGTCTGTTCCAGCAATGCGCTGACATAGGCCGGCACGCTGCCTTCGCCTTCCTGCCCCAGCACGCCGGTGGACAGCCGCGTCAGCCCGGCCAGCCATTCTTCCAGTTCATTGGTGAAGCGCGTCTGCGCCTGCCCGGCCGTCAGGTCCATGAAGCCCAGCACGAGCGCGCCGGCGAGGCCCAGCATCGAGGTCGAGAACGCCGTCCCCATGCCCTCCAGCGGCCGGGCGAGGCCAGCCTTCAGCTGGTTGAACAGCAGGTTCAGGTCGCCCGATCCCACCGACATGTTGCCGATCACATCCGCCACCGACCCGATGGTCAGCAGCAGCCCCCAGAAGGTGCCGAGCAACCCCAGGAAGATCAGCAACCCCGTCATGTAGCGCGACAATTCCCGCGTCTCGTCCAGCCGCGAGACGATGCCATCCAGCAGCGAGCGCATCGCGATCGCCGACATCGACACCCGTTCGCTGCGCCGCGCAGACAACATCGAGGCCATCGGCGCCAGCAGCCGCGGCTGCACCTTCTGATCCGCCCCGCGCACCGACCGGAAGCCTTCGAGCCAAGTCACCTCGGTCCGCAGCACCAGCACCTGGCGCAGGTTCCACCCGACGCCGAACAGCAGCACCGCGACGATCACCGCATTCAGCACCGGATTGGCCGCGAAGGCGTGGCGCAGCTCACCCCACAGGGCGAAGGTCACCAGCGCCACGAAGGCGAGGAACCCCAGCATCCGCCACAGATAGACCACCGGCTGCGTCATCGGCCGCTCCGCGCCTCCGTATTCGGGCTTGCCACGCCGGGCGGGACGACGTCCACCACCTCCACCGCCGCGGGCAGCCGCCCCAACGGGCGCAGATCGATCCGAGTCGCGTCCAGCCCACCTGCCACCAGCGCCGCCTTCACCGCCTGTGCCCGCGCCAGCGACGCCCGCCGCGCGAGCGAGGCATCATTGGCCGGCCCGGCGACCTGCGCCTCGATCGTGATGCGCCCGAAGGGCAGGGCGGCGAAATGCATCCCCATCACGCGCAACGCCTCGGCCAGCGCAGGTTCGATCCGGTCGCTGTGCAGCGCGATCCGCACCACGCCATCGGCCATCGCCGTCATCCCCGGCGGCAAGGCGGGCTGCGCCGGCGCGGCCTGCGGCGCCATCGGTGCCCCGGTCGGCGCCAGCGCCGGCGGCGCGGGCGGCGCGGGTGCCGGTTCCGGCAACAGCGCGTCCGGCACATCCTGCGCCCAGGCCGGCAACGCCAGCAGCAGAACCCCCGACAGGACCGCCCGCCGCATCATCCCGCCGGCCGAGCCTTCACCGCGCCAATCCCCTCCAGCACGATCTCCCGCAGCTTCGGCTGCATCGCCTGGTTTCCCGCCACCACATTGCCGGACACGTAGGGATCGCCGCCCTCCGGATCCGTCGCCGATCCACCGGCTTCCTTCACCATCACCAGCCCGGCCGCGATATCCCACTTCTTCAGCCCGAGTTCCCAGAAGCCGTCGTACCGCCCGGCTGCCAGCCAGGCGAGGTCAAGCGCCGCCGCCCCGAACCGCCGCACGCCCGCCACATGCGGCATCACCCGATGCAGGATGGAACTGAATTCCGCCTTGCGCGGCACCCCCGCGAAGGGGATGCCGGTCGCGAACACCGCCTCCCGGATGTCCTTGCGGCCCGACACCCGCAGCCGCCGGTCGTTCAGGAAGGCGCCCACGCCCTTCTCCGCCCAGAACAGCTCATCGGAAGCCGGGTTGTAGATCACCCCGGCCACCACCTCTGACGTATCCGTCCCCGTCCGCTTCTCGATCCCCACCGAGATCGCCCAATGCGGAATGCCATGCAGGAAATTCGTCGTCCCATCCAAGGGATCGACCACCCAGCGCCATTCCCAGGATTCATCGCCCGACGCCCCGGATTCCTCCATCAGGAAGGCAAAGCCCGGCCGCGCCTTGGACAGCTCCTCCTTCAAGGTCTGCTCCGCCCGCATATCCGCGGTCGAGACGAAGTCCGACGGGCCCTTCATGCTGACCTGGAGTTGCTCCACCTCCCCGAAATCCCGCAGCAGGCGGCGCCCAGCCTTGCGCACGGCCGAGGTGACAACCTGCATGGCAGGCGAAAGACGCGAGGAAACGGGAGCCATGACGGATGAAGACCTTGCGGGGTGGAAAGAGCGTGGGGGGGAGGGTTAGCGGAACAGCGTAGCACAGGCCAGGGGGACAGCCCTGGGGCAGGCGAGGCCGGCAGGGGGGCCTGCCCCCCTGCACCCCCCGCTGGGGGCATACGTGCCCCCAGACCCGCGGATTCGAAGGCGTGTCGAATGGTTCAGCGGGCGGCGGGCGAGTGGGCGTATAGTGGCGGCGCCACACGATCCGGAGGACCAGCGATGGACCGGCTACTGATGGACACCGCGGCGGAGAATTTCGACGACGCGGGGGGGCTGAGCGGGGCGGCGCAGATGCAGCGCCTTCTCCTCGGGCTTGAGCAGATGGCACGGGCAGCACGGGTCGGGTCCCGCAACGCCCTGCTGCTCGCCACCGCCGCGGAGAATTTCGAGGACGCGCAGAACCTGGCGGGGGCCGAGCAGATGCAACGCCTCTGCCTCGGCCTGGAGCAGTTCGCCCGCGCCCTGTGAGGCGTGAGGGCGCAGCCCTGCCCGCACGTGCTACGCCGGCAGGGGGGACGCTGCGCCCTTTACAGGCGAGGCCGGGGCAGGGGGCCAGCCCCCTGCACCCCCGCTGGGGGCATACGTGCCCCCAGACCCGCGGGATTTTTAGCGGCGGCCGACGCGGTTGACGGGGCCGCCCCGGTTCATCGGCGTGCCAGGGGCAACGCCGACACCGGGGGCTCCGACGCCCACGCCAGGGGCCACGCCCACGCCGGGGGCGCCCAGGCCAGGGGTCGCGCGCGCCACGGGCGCGGCCGGGCGCACCACGCAGCCGGCCGGAACACCCACCGTCCGGCAATACACGACAGCCTCGGCCGGGCGGACCGCGCCAACCACCGCCACCAGGGCCAGCATCAGGATCGACTGCCAACGCATCATGACAAAAACCCCCCAGGCACGACGACCGCACCGGAGGGGGAGCATGACACGGATGGGTTAGGCGAGGGTTGCCGCTTCACGCGGCGCCGGGATGCCCGGCGCCGCCGCGCATCACTTCGCGCGTTCGTAGTAGGTGCCATCCGCCGTCTTCACGACGATCTTCTCGCCCGCCGTGATGAAGGGGGGGACCATGACCTTCGCGCCATTCGACATGACGGCCGGCTTGTAGGAGGAGGAGGCGGTCTGGCCCTTCACCACCGGGTCGGCCTCGATCACTTCCAGCACGATGGTCTCGGGCAGGTCCATCGAGACGGCCTCGCCCTCGATCAGCTTGACGTTGACCGTCATGTTTTCCTGCAGGAAGGGCAGGCGGTCACCCAGGATGTCCTGCGGGACCATGGTCTGCTCGAAGCTTTCCGGGTCCATCAGCACCAGGTTGTTGCCGTCGGTGTAGGAGTACGTGAACTCCTTGTCCTCGGTCTGGAGGCGTTCGACGGTGTCGGCGGTGCGCCAGCGCTGGTCCTTCTTGGCACCCGTCTTGATGTTGCGCATGTCCACCTGGATGATGGCATTGCCTTTCCCAGGGATCATGATGTTCTGCTTGATGATGGTGTAGCGCTGGCCTTCGAACTCGATGACCATGCCGGCACGCATCTGGTTGGCTTGCATCTTTGCCATCGGTAACGACCCTAGCCGAGTGAAATTGCAAAGCCGCTTCGGGCCCGCTTCGATGCGGCGGTTTAGGCGCAGCTTGAGGCGCTGGCAATACCGGCGCCGACTTCGTCGCTGACGCGGTAAATAAGCTCGACGCGAAAAAACAACTATCGCCAATGCTTCTTATAGAAAGAAGCGAGCATAGAAAATAAAACATCAGAATCGATTAATGTTCTGATTTCTCGACGTTTTGCTGAAAAAAGCCAATTTCCTTTAGTTATTTCTATAAATAATAAAAATGGTGATTTTAACAGTGGTCCATCTCGATAAATATTAAATGTCCAGCTATGAGAAGAAATATCGCCATTTTTGAAGAATTTCTTCTCATCATAGTTAAAGTAGCCAAATTCATGCCATGATTGTAGATATTTTTCTGCTCTATTCTTAAATGTCATTCTGCATAATTCATTCCATTTGGCAATCAGACTTTGTGACGATTTTTCTCCAAAAGAAAATCCGTGAAATGATAGGAATCTGGGGCCTGTCTTGATTTCCAACGGTGATGAACGTCCCTTGATATATATCTTGGCATCAATTTCATGATCAATGCCGGATGCGACAAAATTCATTGTTTTTTGAACTTGAACATAATAAAAATATAGATAATTGATTTCGTCATATGAAAAATGATCATTTTTATAGAAAAAACCATTGTTATCCAGTGTAAGAACGCTTTGCTTTGCCATATGTCTGTTTCCTTTCCTCTGTTATGCGGTTCGGCGGTTGATTACTAACAGAAAATCGACATGATGCTACTGGTTCTACTGTAGGTCAGGATGCTTCGATCCCGTGTTACCACGGTAACTCCAATTGCTTGCGCCGTCGCCACAATCAACCGATCCCCCGGGTCCCCATGAAACTCGCCCGGCAGATAACTCGCCCCAATCGCAATCCGCGCTGTCAGTCGCGCCTCCTTTACCCCCGGCGCCGCCATCACTCGCGCGAACCACGTCTGCACATTCGGCAGGAACTTCACCGCGGCCTCCCGCCCCGGCTTCGGCCGGCTCAGCATCCCGACCTCCCAGGCCGAAATCGGGGACACGAACACCCCCTGGTGCCGTGCCGCGTGTTCAATCGCCGCCAGAGCCTCCGGCGCCATCGGGTCGCCATTCGCTAGCCAGATCATCGCGCAGGTATCCAACAGCACCGCCTCGGGCAGTCCTGCCCCGCTCACCCGTGCAGCACCCCGTCCTCGGCGAGGAACCCGTCCTCATTCACCGGTGCCGTCAAATCCACGCCCTCGCTCACCTGAACCGACCCGCGCAGGAACCCGTGGAGCCCGTCCGCACTTGGCGGGGCGGGGGGTGGCGGCACCAGCACCGCGACCACCTTCCCCCGCTTGGTGATGGCCACGCTCTCCCACTCCCCGGTCCCGACGCGGTCGAGCATGTCCAGGCACTTCGCCTTGAACTCCGTTGCGTTCACCGTATGCGTCTCATCCATGACCATATCTCCTGACTGGTCCTCTCCCATGACCATATGGCATCGCGTCTCCCGCCTTTCACGCGCCAAGTGATGGCGGGGTCCGGGGTGACACTGTCACCCCGGCGGGGGTCTCGGGGGCGGCGCCTCCGCCTCTTTCCTTGAAAATCAGATAAAATTCCTATACAAACGCACCCCATGCGCCCCCACCCCTTCCTCCCCCTCACCGACCCCGAATACGCCTTCCTTTCCCGCCACCTCCCACCCATCACTGGCCGCCGAGGTCGCCCGCCCACCGACCCGCGCCGCACGCTCGACGCCATCTTCTGGGTCGCCTGTTCCTCTGGCCCGTGGAAGGACCTGCCCGAGGAATACGGCCGTCCGGGCACTGCCTCCCGCCAGCTCCGCCGCTGGGCAAAGACCGGCCATATGGACCTCCTCCTCACCCTCGTCGCCGGCCGCGAACCGGAGGATGATATTCTTAACGCCCTCGCCTGGCGCATCTGCCGCGCCTGGCGGCGGGTCAGCCGTATCGTTCCGCTGTCCAGCCTGGTCCGAGCGAAAAACCTCAATGTCCGCGAGGCCTTGCCGGCCCCGCCGCGGTTTCTCCCCAATCCGAATTTGTCCAAAGCAGCACAAGCTTTCGTGATCGCCGCCCTGAAGACGCCGAGGGCCCACCCGCCCGGCACCTTCAACCGCCTCGGCAAATTGTTGCTCGATGCCGGCGGCCGCCCCCGCCACTGGCGCCTCCGCTAACATGGCGCACCAGGTCACGGCGGGGTCCGGGGTGACACTGTCACCCCGGCGGGGGCTTGGGGGCGGCGCCCCGGACCTTCACTGCGCCGCCACACCCCCCGCCATGGACACCCCCACCCCCGCACCGCACCATGCCACCGTGTCGCAACATGCCCCGCCGCCGCAGCGCATCCTTCTAGGTATTCTTTTCGTCTGCATGGCGGGTGGCTGCTTTGCCTTCATGCTGGCCGCGGCGAAGTCGTTGGGGGCGCATTACTCGTCCTTCCAGGTCTCCTGGGCGCGGGCTTTCGGGCATATCGTCTTCCTGCTGGCGGCATTCCTGCCGCGGCATGGGCTGGCGGTGCTGCGCACGCGGCGGCCGGTGCTGCAACTCACCCGCTCGGCGCTGCTGTTCAGCTCGAATCTGTTGAGTTTCATGGCGCTGAACTTCATCCCGCTCGCCAAGCAATCCTCGATCAGTTCGACGGCGCCGTTGATCGTCACCGCGCTGGCGGGGCCGATGCTGGGGGAACGCACGACGCTGCCGCGGGTGCTGGCGTTGCTGTGCGGGTTTGCGGGGGTGCTGCTGGTGATCCGGCCGGGGACGGGGGTGTTCCATTGGGCGTCGCTCGCGGTGGTGCTGAGTGCGACGGCCTATGCGCTGTACCAGATCCTCACCCGGAAGGTGGCGGGGCAGGAAAGTCCGGAGACGTCGGCGCTGTATTCATCCGTGGTGGGTGCGTTCGGGATGCTGCTGGTGATGCCGTTCGTGTGGATCACGCCGGCGACGCTGGTGGACCTTGGCCTGTTCTGTGCGCTGGGGGTGCTGGGGGCGCTGGGGCATTACTGCATTGCCATCGCCTTCGGCTTCGGGCCGGCGAATATTCTCTCGCCGTTCCAGTATTTCCAGCTGCTGGCCTCGGTGGGCGTGGGTTTCGTGCTGTTCGGGGAGGCGCCGGACCTGTTCACCTGGCTGGGGGCGGCGGTGATCGTGGGCAGTGGCCTGTTCATCGGCTGGACGCAGACGCGCAAGGGCGCGGGTTAGGATGCCTCGACCGGCCGTTTCCCCCCGCCTTGCGGCAATTCCCGCACGAAGCAGGGCAGGGCGTGGCCGGGCAGGCGGCCGCGCAGGGACCGCAGCAGCGCGAGGCCTTCGGCGTCCGGCACGGCGAAGCGGGCGGTGCCCGGGGCGGCGTCCAGCGCGTGCAGGTAGTATGGCTTCACGCGGGTGCGCAGCATGGCGCGGAACAGGTCTTCCAGGGCGGCCGCGCTGTCGTTCACCCCGCGCAGCAGCACGGATTGGCCGAGCAGCGCCACCCCTGCATCGGCCAGGCGCCCGATCGCTGCCGTCGCTGCCGGGGCGAATTCGCGGGCGTGGTTGGCGTGGACCGCGACGAATACCGGCTTGCCGGGGCGCAGGGCGTCCAGCAGGGCGGCGTCGATGCGCGCGGGGTCGGCCACCGGCACGCGGGTATGGATGCGCAGCGTCTCGATATGCGGGATGGCGGCCAGGCGGGCGAGGATCGGGCCGAGCCGGCGGGCGCTCAGCATGAACGGGTCGCCGCCGGTCAGGATGGCCTCGCGGATGGCGGGCGTGCGTTCGAACCAGGCGATGGCGGTGTCGAGTTCGGCTTCGGTCAGCACACCGCCATCCGGGCCGACCACCTCGCGGCGGAAGCAGAAGCGGCAATACACGGGGCAGGCGAGCAGCGGTTTGAGCAGCGCGCGGTCCGGGTATCGGTGCACCACGCCCTTGACCGGGGTGAAGGGGGCGTCGGCGGTGGGGTCGTCGGTCTCGTGCGGCGCGGTGGTCAGTTCGGCGGCGTCGGGGATGTATTGGCGGGCGATCGGGTCGGCGGGGTCGGCGGGGTCGATCAGCCCGGCGACGTGGTCGGTGACGGAAATGGCGAAGCGTTCGGCGACCGCTGCGGCGGCGGCCTCGGCGTGCGCGGGCAGAAGCCCGGCGTCACGCAGGGCGCGCGGGGTTCGCAGGGTCCGTCCCTGGCGTGTGGTGTCACCGTCCGGCATGGTCGGCGGCCCGTACTCCAAGGCATCCGCGCAGACAATGGCGAAACCCCACTGGCATCCGGAACGGCTGGCCGCGCGGCTGCCTTTCCTCGACCGCCGCGCCGCGCTGACGGCGGCGACCCGCGCCTTCTTCACCGGCCGAGGGTATCGGGAGGTGGAGACGCCCTGTCTGGCCACCGCCCCGGGTGCGGAGGTGCATATCCGCGCCTTCGAAACGCGGTTCGAACCGCATATCGGCGTGGGGGAGGGGCGGGCGCTGTGGCTGCGGACCTCGCCCGAATTGGCGATCAAGAAATTGTTGGCGGGTGGGTGCGGGCCGGTCTTCGAGTTCGCGCGGGTGTGGCGGAACGGGGAGGTCTCGGCCCGCCATGCGCCGGAATTCACCATGCTGGAATGGTATCGCCCCGGCCTGTCCTTCGACGCCCTGATGGACGAGACCGAGGCCTATATCCGCGCCGTCTGCCCCCAGGTGGTCGAACATGGCGGGGTGCGGACCGACCTCGCCCTGCCGTTCGAACGTCTGACCATGCAGGACGCCTTCGCGCGCCATTGCAACGGGTTGGACCTGTTGGGGACGGAGGGCGACACGGCCCGCCTGCATGCCGCGGCGGCGCGCGCCGGCCTGCCGCCGCGCGCCGACGAATCCTGGGAGGACCTGTTCTTCCGCCTGCTGCTGGAGCGCGTGGAACCCGCGATCGGGCGGGATCGCGCGACGTTCCTGACGCATTGGCCGGCGCCGCAGGCGGCCCTGGCGCGGCGCGATCCGGCCGATCCGCGCGCCGCGCTGCGCTTCGAGTTGTTCGCCGCCGGCATCGAATTGGCGAATGCCTTCGACGAGTTGACCGACCCGGCGGAGCAGCGCCTGCGCTTCGAGGAAGCGAATGCCGAACGCCGCCGCACCACCGGCGCGCATGGCTGGGATGTCGACGAGGATTTCTTGGACGCGCTGGAGGCCGGGCTACCGCCCACGGCAGGCATTGCGCTGGGCTTCGATCGGCTGGCGATGTTGGCGGCCGGCGCGCCGCGGATCGAGGACGTGCTGTGGCTTCCCGTCACTTGACCCCGCGCGGGTGCCTCGCGTCTAAAGGCGGCGCATGTCGATCGGATCAAGACGCAACCGGGAACGCCGGCGCCGCACCGGGCAGATTGTCCTGCGTGTGGCGAAGTGGACTGTCATGCTCGCGATATTCGTGGGCCTGGGGTTCTGGTCATACCAGAGCGGGCTGGACCTCGCTCGCGCCGAGGTCACCCAGCTGGAAGGGCGGCTCGAGACGCTGTCGGCCGATGCGCGCGCCGTCTATGCCCGCAACGCCGCGCTGGAAGGCGAATTGCGTCAGGCGCGCGACGACATGGCCGCGTTGCAGCGGCGCTATGAGCGCGACGTGCCGACCGGCGATGCCGCGGCGCTGTTCGCCCTGGCGCAGGGCCGCATCGGCGCCGGCGTGCCGCGCCCGCGTGTCGAGCAATTGCTGCGTGATGCCGGCCCGGTGCGGCAATGCGAGGGCCGGGCGAGCGGCCGCCGCTTCGCCGTCGCCTATGGCGCCCGCATCCCGGACAATGCGGGGATCGAACTGCTCGACGGCCTGGTGCGCGTGGTGGTGAGCGCACCGAACCAGACCGATGACCTGGCCCGCGCGGCGAGCGTGGTGGTCACCGTGTCCGGGCAGGACCCGGTGACGCTGACCGGGCTGCCGCAGCGCCATGCGGTGACGCTCGGCAATGCGGAGCTGACGCTGAACGTGACGTCGGAAATCCGCGGCTTCGCGACGGCGGCGCTGTCCACATGCGGCTGACCCTGTTCGCTCTGCTGGTGGCCGCCTCCTGCGCGCCGGCGGGTGAGGAGGCCTCCGCGCAATCCGTCGCGCAGGGTGAGCGCCTGGCCCAGACCCGGTGCGCCGCCTGTCATGCCGTCGGGCGCACCGGCGCCAGCCCGCGCGGTAACGCGCCCGCCTTCCGCGACCTGCACAATCGCTATCCGGTGGACCAGTTGGCGGAATCGCTGGCCGAGGGCATCGTCACAGGCCACCCCGACATGCCGGAGGCGTCCTTCGACCAGGCGGAGGTGGCGTCCCTGATCGCCTATCTCCGCAGCCTGGAGCGATAGGCTGGGTCGCCTTCGGACTGGAACATCGGAAGACGGCGCGATGCATGCTTGGCCAATCCCCGGGGCAGGCGGCGTGAACGCAGCAAGGTCTAGGCGGGCACGTCGCCCTGCAGGGTGATGCGGTGCATCTCCCGCCGATGGCCGTGATAATCGTTCACCGGGTAGTGCTGGACGGACCGGTTGTCCCACAACGCAATCGACCCCGGCGCCCAGTGGAAGCGGCAAGTGAACTCCGGGCGGGTGATGTGGGCGAATAGGAAGTCGAGCAGCGGCTTCGATTCCGCCTCGGTCCAGCCGTCGAAGCGCGTGGTGTGGCCGAGGTTTACATACAGCGACCTGCGCCCCGTCTCGGGGTGCGTGCGCACCACGGGATGGGTGGCTTCCAGCGCCTCGGCATTGGTCACGGCGCCGCGTTCCTTCTGGCGGTCCTCGCGCGTCTTCGACGCATCCGCCTTCTTGGATGAATTGATCGCGCGCAGCCCGTCGAGCGTTGCACGAAGGCCGGGCGACAGCGCCTCATAGGCCGCGCGGCAATCGGCGAACAGCGTGTCGCCGCCGGCCGGGGGCACTTCCCGCGCGATCAGCATCGTCGCCATGGGCGGGCGTTCGAGATAGGCGGTGTCGGAATGCCAGACACCGCCGAAATTGATGCGTTCCTCAGGCTCCTTGATGACCGGGGTGATCTGCGGAAGGCCATCCAGACCGCGCACGAAGGGGTATTCGACCGGCGTGCCGAAATGCGACGCGAAGGCCAGGAAGCCCTGCGGCGACAGTGCCGCATCGCGCAAGAACAGTACGCCATGTTCCAGCCAGATCGCGCGTAGCTCTGCGATGATGCGGCCATCCGGCACAGCGGCGAAATCGAGGCCCGAAACCTCTGCCCCCACGGCGCCCGAGGCGCGGGTGACAGTCAGGCGCTGCGCAGTGACGGACATGGCTTCCTCCATTTGGCTGGAAGGCTACGCCGCCGCCTTCAGCCGCGCCAGCATCCCCGCCGCATCCTCCCGCGGTAGGGCGTAGAACACGAAGACGTAGGGGTCCGAAGCCTCGAACACCGAGGGATCGGGTGAGGCGCGCTGCATGGTTGGACGGTCGAGTGCGGCGACCGGGAACCAGCCCCCCTGCAGTTCGAAGACTACGTCATAGCCCAGCGCATCGAGGAAGGCCGGCACCGCCCAGGTGCTGCCCTCCCGGTGGCGTTCCTCGACCTCCAGCGTCAACACCGGGCGGCAGCGCAGCAACGTCTCGCGCGCCCCGCGCAGGATCTCGTATTCGGCGCCCTCGGCGTCGATCTTGACGTGGGTCAGGTCGCGGATCGCGCGGTCATCCAGGCGCTGGAGCGGCGCCGCGAAATGCCGGATGGCGAGGCGCGGGCCGCCAAAGGCCGCATAATCCTTCGCGGTCGAGGCCCACTGTTCCTGCGCCACGCCGTCCAGCACCGGCATGGCCAGGTCGGCCTGCCCGGCATGGTCGCCAAGCGCGGCCTGCACCAGTTCGACATGCGGCGGGATCTCGCCGCCGAAATGCGCGGCCAGCGCCTCGGCGAGCCGCGCGAAGGCCATGGGCAGGGGTTCGAAGGCCAGCACCCGGCTGCCGGGCAGCCGCGCGAAGGGCAGGGTGATCAGCCCATCATGAGCCCCGACATCGACCAGCGTTCCCGGGCGGTGGAGCAGCGTGTGGAAGGTGATCTCGTCCATGGCTGTGCGGCTCCGAAAGCGTTACGAAACAGTTATCTTGCGTTCGATTTCAGTAGCGGCTCACAGTGAATCACACTCCCGGCATCCGCCGAAATCCTGGCGCTTGTCGCGGCTGCGCAGACCCGTTGCGAGACGGAGACGGCGAGCATGTGGAACCAGATCTACGATCCCTTCGGCAATGCGACGCTTTCGACGATCGCTGCCGCCGTGCCGGTGGTGATGCTGCTGGCGCTGATCGCCTCGGGCAAGGTGCAGGCGCATCTCGCCGCGCTGGTGGCGCTGGTCGTCGCCCTGCTGGTCGCGATCTTCCTGTTCACCATGCCGGCGGGCCTTGCGGTGCGAGCCGCGGTCCTCGGTGCGGCGATCGGGCTGTTCCCCATCGGCTGGATCATCCTGAACGTGATCTTCCTCTACCGGCTGACGGTGCAGAAGGGCTGGTTCCAGATCCTGCAGCAATCGATCGGCGGCATCACGCCGGACCGGCGCCTGCAATTGCTGCTGATCGCCTTCGCCTTCGGCGCCTTCTTCGAAGGGGCTTCGGGCTTCGGCACACCGGTTGCGGTGACGGGCGCGATCCTGATCGGGCTCGGCTTTTCGCCACTTGCGGCGTCGGGGCTGTCGCTGATCGCGAATACCGCGCCGGTGGCCTATGGTGCGCTCGGCACGCCGATTGCGGGGCTGGCGTCGGTGACGGGCTTCGATCCCTATGTGCTGGGCGCGATGGTCGGGCGGCAATTGCCGTTCTTCTCGGTGATCGTGCCCTTCTGGCTGATCGCGGCCTTCGCCGGCTGGCGCGGCATGGTGCAGATCTGGCCGGCGATCCTGGTCTGCGGCGTCACCTTCGCGATCCCGCAGTTCCTGATTTCGAACTACATCAATCCCTGGATCGTCGACATTGGCGCCGCGATCATCTGCATGGCCTGCCTGGTCGCCTTCCTGCGCGTCTGGCAGCCACGCCAGGTCTGGAGCTCCCCGGCGCTGCGCACCGCCGATGCCTCGGCCGGCACCATGCCGCCGCCGCCCGCGCCGGTGACCGCGACGCGCGACCAGGTCATCTGGGCCTGGGTGCCGTGGATTATCCTGTCCATCGTCGTGGCGATCTGGGGCACGGGCTGGTTCAAGGCCTACGTCAATCCGATCGCCACCTGGAACTACCCGGTGGAGGGGCTGCACAACCTCGTGCAGAAGGTGCCGCCCGTCTCCTCGCCGCCGGTGCGGGAGGGCGCGGTCTTCGCCTTCACCTGGCTGTCCTTCACCGGGTCCGGCATCCTGATCGCGGCGATCATCTCCGGCTTCGTCATGGGCTTCTCGCCGATGGCGCTGATCCGCGCCTATGGGCAGACCATCTGGGTGGTACGGAAGTCGCTGATCACCATCATGGCCATGCTCGCGATCGGCACGCTGACCCGATTTTCGGGCATCGATGCGACGCTTGGCCTCGCCTTCGCCGGGACCGGGCTGCTCTATCCCTTCTTCGGCACGCTGCTCGGCTGGCTGGGTGTCGCGCTGACCGGGTCCGACACTGCGTCGAACGTGCTGTTCGGCAATCTGCAGAAGGTGACGGCCACACAACTCGGCCTGTCGCCGATCCTGATGGCGGCGGCGAATTCCTCGGGCGGCGTGATGGGCAAGATGATCGACGCGCAATCGATCGTGGTGGCGTCGACCGCGACGAACTGGTTCGGGCATGAAGGCAGCATCTTGCGCTTCGTGTTCTGGCATTCGATCGTGCTGGCCTGCCTGGTCGGCGGGTTCGTGATGCTGCAGGCCTATGTGCACCCGTTCAGCGCGATGGTGATCCAGTAGGGCGCAAGGCCATTCCATCGCGGCCCCCGCCTGCGGCATGATCGCCGCAGGCGGCCGCCATGCCGCATGCCGGGTTCCACCCATCGATGGGGAGGTCGAGGCATGCATTCCCACCTGAAGCTCTCGCTAGCCATGACCGCCGGCTTTGCCCTGGGAGCCGCAGTGTCCCAGGGCCTGCGCGCCCAGCAGCATCCGCCCGCCTATGTGATCTCGGAAATCGAGGTGACGGACGCCGAGGCCTATCTGCGGGACTATGTCCCCCTCGCGAACCGCGCGCTGGCCGAGAACGGCCAGAGGCGCCTTGCCTCGGGCGGCCGGACGGTGACGCTGGCGGGTGCGCCGCCGGCCACGCGCGTCGTCGTCTCGGTCTTCGACAGCCTGGAGAAGGCGGAGGCGGCCTATACCTCGCCGGCCTATCTCGAGGCTCGGAGGATCGGCGACCGCTATGGCCGCCTGCGCATCTTCGCGGTCGAAGGGCTGCCGCAATAGGGCAGGGGCGTCGGGCCGCTGCGATCGCGATGGTCCAGCGGGCAGGGTTGGCCCCGGATCATCCGAATGGACGATGTTGATCTTGTCCGGGGGTGGCAATTATTGGGAGGGCGGCGGATGCGCGACGCGGATCTCGACGCCATCGAAGGGGTTGCCTGGCTCGACATGGACGTCTGCGACCCGACGCTGTTCAGCGCCGCCTTCCATCCGACCGCCCGCATCCAGGGTTATCGCGGCGGCCAGTGGCGTGGGCTGACGCGGGAGGAATTCGTCGGTCATTACACGCAACTCGGCTCACGTGCCGCGGCGGGCGAGGCATTCGACATGCGCATCCTGTCTATCGACCGCGCTGGGCGTGCCGCGGTCGTGAAGGTCGGGATGCGCTGGAACGAGCGCGACTACGTGGATTTCCTATCCATGATCCGCCGCGACGAGGGCGGATGGTCGATCAGCGAGAAGACCTTTTTCTCGCCGACCTGAATGCCGTCACGCCGCCGCGATCGCCGCGTTCATCGCACGCACGCCGGCGGCGGGGCCTTCGGGGTGGTTCCACACCGCGCCGACCACGGCGAGGAAATCCGCCCCCGCGCGCACCAGTGGCGCGCAGTTCGCCGCGGTAATGCCGCCGATCGCCACGCAGGGGACCTCCATCATCTCCGACCACCATTCCAGCAGGTCGGTCCCTGCGGTGTGGACCGTCTCCTTCGTCTCGGTGGGGAAGAAGGCGCCGAAGGCGACGTAGTCCGCGCCGAGTTCCCCCGCTTCCATCGCCAGGTGCCGGGACGCGTGGCAGGTGATGCCCAGGATGCGGTCCTTCAGCAGCTTGCGCGCCCCCGCATGGTCGCCATCCGTCTGGCCCAGATGTGCGCCGTCGCAGCCCAACCGGGATGCCAGGGCAGCGTCATCATTCAGGATGAAGGCGACGTCGTGCGCCTGGGTCACCGGCATCAGGGCGTCCACGGCGCGCTTGATCTCGTCGGGCGGCGCATCCTTCAGCCGCAATTGCAGGCAGGCGACGTCGCCGGCATCGAGTGCGGCGGCCAACTGATCACGATACGCGGCGAGATCGATCCGCGGCGGTGTGATCAGGTACAAGCGGCAACCATTCGAGGAGGAGGTGTCCCGTGCCGCGTTCATCGTCCGTCATTCCCTGTCTGCGCTACGCCGACCCCGGCGCCGCGATCCGCTTTCTGACCGAGGCCTTCGGCTTCGTCGAGAAGCTGGTGGTGCCGTCCCCCGATGGCGGCGTCATCCATGCCGAACTGACCTATGGCGAGGGCGAGGCGCAAGGCATGCTGATGCTGGGCGGCGATCGCCCCTTCTTCGACATGCGCCTGCCGAAGCAGGCCGGCGGCGTGACGGACTGCATCTATGTCGTGGTGAAGGATGCCGATGCGCATTGTGCCAGGGCACGGGCGGCCGGGGCCGAGATCCTGGAGGGGCCGCTCGATCGCGACTACGGGTCGCGCGAGTATGTGGCGCGTGATCCGGGTGGGTATCTGTGGGATTTCGGGACCTACGACCCCTGGGCCGACCGAGACTGACCACAGGCGGCCGTGCGATGCGCCGCGAACCACAATGCCGGAACGACGCCGAGTTCCATAACCAGCGCGGCCAGGTGCGGCCAGGGCGGTAGCGGGTCCACTGCCAACCCACACAATCGCGCCAGGCCGCCCAGCGTGACGATCGCGCAGAGCACGCCAAAGACGCCCGCCCGTCGCGGCAGCGCTGCCGCGCACCACCAGGCCAACAGCCCGATGCCGAGCAGGAGGCCGGACAGGTAGCGGACTTGGCTCGACGTCGCGGGGCCGCCGGCTTCCCCCAGGAAGGCGGGACCGAACAGTGCGCCCCCGCCTCCAGCGAGGACGGGGACCAGGGCGGCGAGACGGATGGCGAGAGGAAGCATGCCGATATTACGCGCCCCAGCGGCGGGCGGATGCATGGTGCGGTCCGATGCTCCGCCTGGGCGACCGAAAGGGGCGTTGCCCCGCTCGGGCTCACCCCACCAAAGGCCCAAGAGCCTCTGGAAACCTCAACCTGGCGCCAAGCGCGCAACGCCGCCACCCGCTTGCGTGCACAGCGCGCGCTTCACGGGGTCAGCAGGCCCCACGCGCCCGGCGCCAAGAAACCGGCATTCCAAAGGCCCCCTGGCCTTTGGCGGGGTGGTTTGGAGGGGCGGCGCCCCTCCAACCTTCCTCAGGCCTTCGTCTTGTACACCTCGATCATCGAGGCCAGCAGCTTCAGCGCATCCTCCTTCGGCCGCTGGAACGCGTTGCGCCCGACGATGGACCCGTTGCCGCCGCCGGCATGGATGGCGCGCGCCTCATCCAGCAGCGCATCGGCGCCCTTCGCCTCGCCGCCCGAGAACACCACCAGGCGCCGCCCGTTGAAGCAGGACTGCACGACATGGCGGATGCGCGCCGTCAGGTTCGACCCGTCGATCTTGCGATCGGTGTAGGTCTTCTTCGCGGCGTCGAGGGAGACCGGCTCCATCGGCGGCTTCACCTTGATGATGTGCGCACCCATCAGCGCCGCCATGTGCGCGGCATAGGCGCAGATGTCGAAGGCGGTCTCGCCGGTCTTGTCCAGCATCGGGCCGCGCGGATAGGACCACACCACCACGGCCAGGCCGGCCGATTTCGCTTCCTCGGCCAGCTCGCGCAGTTCCTCCATCATCTCGAACTGATATTCGGAGGACGGGTAGATGGTGAAGCCGATCGCCGAGCAGCCCAAGCGCAGCGCATCCGCCACCGACCCGGTCACCGCCTGGTCCTTTGTGGTGGACAGGCTGTTCGACGAATTCACCTTCAGGATGGTTGGGATCGCACCCGCGAAGGTCGCGGCGCCGGCCTCGATCATGCCGAGCGGCGCGGCATAGGCGTTCAGCCCCGCCTCGATCGCCAGCTCGAAATGGTAATGCGGGTCATAGGCCGCGGGGTTCGGGGCGAAGGACCGCGCCGGGCCGTGCTCGAAGCCCTGGTCGACCGGCAGGATCACCATGCGGCCGGTGCCGCCGAGCTTCCCCTCCATCAGGATGCGGGCGAGGTTCGCCTTGGTCCCGGGATTGTCGCTCTCATACCAGGAGAGGATTTCCTTCACGCGGCGGGTGAGCTTCATCTGGCGTCCTTCCTTCGGTCCGGCCTTGTGCGGGGCGCGATAGCGCAGCGTTACCCGCCTGTCACGATGCCGGCGGTGTCGTCGATGCCTGTGGCACTTCCATGGCGAGCCAGGCGGCCAGCCGCACCAGGTCGTCGCGCCGGCGCAGGTCGATGCCCGCCAGGTCGAAGGCGGGTGGCCGCGCGGGCAGCAGCCGCGCCCCGGTCTCCGCGGCCGCCGCGGCGACAGCGGCGAATCCGGCGCACGTGCCGTCCAGGATGATCACCCGCACCCCGGCCCGGACCGCGGCAAGCGCGCTGCCGGCCGCGTCCGCACAATCGAGCGCCGCGTCCCAGCGTGCGTCCGGATGCCGCCGGCCAGCCTCCGCCACCAGGGCCAGGAACCAGCCCGGCCCGGCGAAGCCCCCCGCGCCATGGGCTGACAGCAGCAGCACGCCGCGCGGGCCGGCCGCCGCCAGCGCGGCTTCCGCCTGGTCCAGCGCATGGACAACCACCGCCAACATGCCCCCACAAGCCGTCACCGTTGACCCCGAGGCCCCTCTCTGCCAAGGCTTTCCCCTAGCCCCGCGGGCGTCTGCGGGGAAGCGCAAGCGGACCTCCAGGGGGCGGATGAACGACGCGGTGGACCCGGTGGCCGAAGCCACCCAGCGGCTGGAAGCAGCGGTCGAACGCCTGGCCCGTGCGGCCAGCGCCCGCCCGGCATCTGTGCGTGCCGAGGATGACGCGCCGGGCGTGGACCCGGCGGCCGTCGCTGCCCTGGCGGCGCGCCTCGACGAAACCATTGCCCGGCTGCGCGGCGTGCTGGGCGAGGACGCCTGACATGGCCCAGGTTACGGTTCGCGTCGGCGGCTATTCCCACCCGGTCGCCTGCCAGGACGGCCAGGAACGCCACCTCACCAATATGGCGGCCGAGGTGGACAAGCGCATCGGCACGCTGAAGGCCATGGGCATGCAGTTCGGGGAAACCCGCATGCTGCTGCTCGCCGCCCTGCAACTGGCCGACGAGACGGCGGATCTGCAGGCGGAAGTCGCCGCGCTCAAGGCCGGCGGTGCGGTCGCGGCCCCGGCGCCGGTGGTGGCCGGACCCGATCCGGTGGTCGTTGAACGGCTGAACGGTCTCGCCGATGCGATCGAGGCCATTGCGGCGGGGCTGGAGCGCGCCTAACTTCACGGGGCGGGGCTGCCCGGTGCGCCCAGGCAATTCATCCCCAGGGCCAATAAGCATCCTCCGGGAGCTGGCTCTGTCTGGATCTTGGTCCAGGCATCTGGTGCCCACCTGCATAGCAGGCCTTGGGAGGGTGAGACGCCAGCGGCCCATGGTGGCTCCGCACTGTTTCTCGACCCTCAGACGGCGGGCGCCGCGCATCCGCGCGGCTTGCCTTCGCGCCATGCACTGGTGCGATGGCGACGATTGACCGTCTGGGCGCGGTCGCGCATTGCGCTCGCGGATCGAGGCGCGGCCTCGATCCGTTTCGCTCTCCTGGCCGTCGGCTGTCGCGTCGCACCCTGCGCTGCCGCATGGACGCGCCGTGACAACGGCCTCGGCGGCCAGGGGCGCGCATCCTTGGCGACTGCGATAGGGTGGTCCCATGAACGCTGACGCGCCCTATTGCGACGTGCTGCTCGCCGAAATGAAGATCGAGGCGCGCAAGGTGGCTCTCGCGCGCCGCGCCGCCATCGACCCGGCCGGCAAGGGTGATGCCCTCGCCGCCATCGTGCTGCGCGACTGCCCGCCACCCCCTGGCGCGCTCGTCTCCGCCTTCTGGCCCATGGGGCCGGAGATCGATGTCCGGCCGCTGATCGACGCGCTGCACGCCCGCGGCCAACCGCTCTGCCTGCCGGTCACGCCGAAGCGCGGCCAGCCGTTGCGCTTCCGGCGCTGGGCGCCGGGCGACCCGCTCGGCCATGGGCCGATGGGCACGCGCCAGCCCGCGAGCGGGGAGGAGGTGACGCCCGACTGGCTGTTCGTGCCGCTGCTCGCCTTCGATCGATCCGGCCGCCGCCTCGGCTATGGGGGCGGATACTACGACCGCACGCTGGCGGGTTTGCCTCACGCCGCCGCGATCGGGGTTGCCTATGCGGCCCAGGAGATGCAGGACCCTCCCGGAGTGCCAGCAGGGCCGACCGATATCCGGCTCGGGCGCGTGGCGACGGAGGCGGGCGTGGTGGTCTGCGGCGGGGCCCCGTGAGGCTGCTGTTCCTCGGCGACATTGTCGGCAGGTCCGGGCGCGATGCGGTCATCGGCGCGCTGCCGAGGCTGCGCCGCGACCTCGCGCTCGACCTGGTCGTGGTGAATGCGGAGAATGCCTCGCACGGCTTCGGCCTGGCGCCCGACATGGCGCGCGCGCTGTTCGCCGCCGGGGCGGATGTGCTGACGCTTGGCAACCACGCCTGGGACCGCAAGGAGATCATCCCCTTCATCGCCGAGGAAGGCCGCCTGATCCGCCCGATGAACTACCAGCCCGGCACGCCGGGGCAGGGCGCGGCAGTGGTGACCGTGCCCGGTGGGCGTCGCGCCCTGGTGGTGCAGGTGATGGGCCGGCTGTTCATGGAACCGCTCGACGACCCGTTCCGCGCGGTGCAGGGCGAATTGGCGAAGCACACGCTCGGCGCGCAGGGCAGCGTGCAGGCGGTGGTGGTCGACATCCACGCCGAGGCGACCTCCGAGAAGCAGGCCATGGCGCATTCCTTCGACGGGCGCGCCTCGCTCGTCATCGGCACCCATACCCATGTGCCCTCCGCCGACCATCGCATCCTGCCGGGCGGCACTGCCTTCCAGACCGATGCGGGGATGTGCGGCGACTACGACAGCGTGATCGGCATGCAGAAGGGCGGCGCGTCCCTGCGCTTCTGGCGCAAGGTGCCGTCCGAGAAGCTTGCCCCCGCCGAAGGCGAAGCCACCGTCTGCGGCCTGTTCGTCGAGACGGATGACGCAACGGGCCTTGCGCGGCGCGTCCTGCCGCTGCGCCTCGGAGGCTCGCTCGCCCAGGCGATGCCCGCGCTGTGAGTGCGGAAGTCGGGAAGGCCCCGCTCGCCACATGGCTGGCCGCCGCGTTCGGCCGGCAGGGCGACCGGGTGCCGGCCCACATGCCGGATGTGGTGCTTGGCCTCGACGACCGTGCGGCGCCGCCGCGCATGCTGGCCCTGGCGCTGCAGCAGATCGCGCTGCAGTCGATCTATTTCGTGCTGCCCGTCATGGCCGCCGCCGCCTTCGGCGCCGGGCCGGTGGCGGCGACGAACTACCTGTGCCTGTCGCTGCTGGGCCTGGCCGTCTTCGCCGTGCTGCAGGCGCTGACGCGCGGGCCGGTGGGCGCTGGCTATCCGATGCCGGCAACGCCGTCGGGCGTGCTGTTCGCGCCCTTGCTGCTGGCCGCCGCGCAGGGCGCGACACTGGCGCAGGCCACGGCGCTCATCATGATCAACGGCGTCGTCGCGCTGCTCATCGCACCCGTCGTGCGTCGGCTGACCACCTTGATGCCCACCGAGGTTACGGGTGTGGTCGTCTTCCTGGTCGGTGCGTCGCTGCTGCCGAGTGTCATGGCGATGCTGCATGTGGATGCGGCCATGCCGGCGGCGTCGCTGCCCGCGATCATCGTGGCGATGGGCTGCTTCATCGTGATGGTGGTGGTCGCGGTGCTGCGCTGGCACCTCGCCCCCTTCGCCGTGCTGATCGGGGCGGCGACTGGCACGGTGGCTGCGCTGTTGGCCGGCATGGCGCCGGCCGGGGCGCGCGACGTGCTGGCGATCGAACCCTGGTTCGCGCTGCCGATGCCCGCCGCGGCGCCGGATTTCGACTTCGCCCCCGGCCTGCTCGTGCCCTTCCTGCTGTGCCTGGTGGCGTCGCTGGCCTCGCTGATCGGCACGACCGTCGCGCTGCAGCGGGCGACGGATGGCGGCTGGACGCGGCCGGACCCGGGGCCGATCCGCCGGGCGATCATCGCCCATGGTCTGGCGGGGGTGCTGGCCGGGATGGCGGGCGGCATGGGCAGCGCCGCGTCCACATCCTGCACCGGGCTGTCGATCGCCACGCGCACCTTCGCGCGCAACGTTGCCCTGGCCGGGGCGGCGATCCTGTTCGTCCTCGCCTTCTGTCCCAAGGCAGTGGCGCTGTTCGTGCTGGTGCCCGCGCCGGTGCAGGCGGCGATGCTGCTGTACGTCGCCGGCTTCATGATGGCGCAGGGCTGCGAGATGATCGTCCGCCGCAGCCTCGATACGCGGCGCACGGTCGTCGCTGGGCTCGGGCTGACCTCCGGCCTGGCGGTGCTGGTCTCGCCGGCCTTCTTCACCGCGGCGCTGCCGGCGCTGGCGGCGCCGCTCGCCTTCGGCGCGCTGGTGGCGTTCCTGGCCAATCTGGTGACGCTGCCGCTGGTGAGGCGGGTCGAACGCTTCGTCGTGCCGCTCGGCGGCCGTGCTGCCGACCTGGTCGAGGACCACACCTTCGCCATCGGCGGCGCCTGGGGCCTGCGTCCCGATACGGTGCGCAAGCTGCACCATGCTTTGACCGAACTGGGCGACCTGCTGGCCGCGCGCGGCACCGCCGCCATGGCCGTCACGGCAACGCAGCAGGAGGATGCGGTGGAACTGGCCGTCAGCTTCCCCGGCGCGCCCCTGCCGACGCCGGCCCGCCGTCCGCGTGCGGCCGATATCGAGGCCGGCGGCGATGCGATGGAGGCGGTGTCCCTGTGGCTTGCGCTGCGGGAGGCGACGCGGCACGCCATGCGCAGCACATCCGAAGGCCAGGAATTGCGGATCGTGTTCCACGATTGATCGAATGGGGGGAACGGGGCGATGGACCTCGGCTATGCAGGGCGGCGCGTGCTGGTGGTTGGCGCGTCGGCCGGGATCGGCTTCGCCACGGCGCATATGCTGGCGGCGGAAGGGGCGGAACTGCTGATCGCATCGCGCGATCCGGCCGGGATCGCCGCGGCGGCCGACCGTATCGAAGCAGCGACAGGACGCCGCCCGGCGACCGCGACCGCCGATATCACCGAGGCCGGCGCGGCGGATCGCCTGCTGGCTGATGCCGCGTCGCGCTGGGGGGCGCTCGATGCGCTGGTCGATGCCGTGGGCGGTTCGATCCGCTCGGGCTTCGAGGCGCTGAGCGACGAGGACTGGCTCGGTAACTACAGCTTCAACGTGCTGTCGGCGGTGCGCGTGGTGCGCGCCGCGCTGCCGTTGCTGCGCAAGGGGGCGGCGCCGTCCATCGTGCTGCTGGGGGCGGCGGCGTCGCGCATGCCCTATCCGAACCAGGTCGTGTCCAACGTCCACAAGGCCGGGCTGCTGGGGCTAACCAAGACGTTGGCCGGTGAATACGCGGCGGAAGGCATCCGCGTGAACTGCGTGGCACCCGGGCGGACGCTGACGCGGCTGTGGACCGATCGCGCGGCGAAGATGGCGGCTGAGCGCAACGTCTCCGCTGATGACGTCATCGCCGAATTCGCGCACGAAATCCCGCTTGGCCACTTCGGGCAGCCGGAGGAGATCGCGGCGATGGTGCTGTGGCTGTCGAGCCCGCGCGCGGGCTACGTCACGGGGCAGACGGTAAACGTGGATGGCGGGATCGCACGCGGATTGCTGTGATCGGGCAGGGTGGAACCGAGAGGGGCTTTGCCCCTCTCGGGCTCTCCCCACCAAAGGCTTAGAGCACGCTGCTATTCGTTGGAATCGGGGTTCCGAAACGGGGCGGGATCTGATTCAAGCGTTGGGCTGGGCGATGGAGGCCAGCGCTGATGCGGCCGTACTCCGAGGATCTGCGTGAGCGC